>JBBQCZ010000072.1:0-18825 GCA_038319215.1 Bacteroidales bacterium
GTAATCCGAGTGCGCAGTAATCCCTAAAATTATAACTTGCAGGATAAGCATTTTTGGTAAAGATAAATGGAACTAATTGTTTGGTCGCTCGGATTACAAATCCTATCGAGCTGTGGATTGAAGATCTAAGTTGATTTTATCTGTGCAAATTGGCTTGTGTCATGGGTATGCAAAAAATAAATCTGGGAATCTGTGGCTAAAATATTTCTTACAGGACAATAGTGATTGAATATCCTTTTTTTAGTTAATTTTGCTAAAACCTAAAACCTAAAACTACAACTATGAAAAAAATGAATTCCGGATTATTATCAATCCTTTTAATCTCGTTATTTGCATGTGCAATTTCATTTACTGGCTGCAAAGATGAACCTGAGGTAGTAAATGGCAAAGTAAATATCAAACTTTACGACGCTCGTGTTTCTCATAGTTCTACCAAAACTACAACTGAGGGAATCGCAGACGCAGACCTATTAACAAAGTGCGAAATCACTTATTCTTCAATTATGCTTAAAAACAGCGAAGGCGAATATATTGAGTTGCTCTCAGGTAATAAAACTGTTGACTTACGTGATTTTCAGGGAACAGCCAACGATCTTGTATCTGCCGATATTCCGGTTGGTTCTTACACTGCAATTAAAGTAACGGTTTCGGGAGTAAGCACAACTTACAACGGAAATAATTATACTGCATCAGTTTCAACATCGGCAACTGCAAGTATTGCAAATCCTGCTCAAACTTTTACCGAAGCACAAGGTGTAACTAATGTCTTTAGCGGTGGAGCTGTTGTTTTTGAATACCCACTGGCATTTACCATTTCTAATGTTAGCGATATCGAAAATATTCACCTTCAATTCGATACCGACGCTTCTGTTTACGTAATTTCATTTAGCTATTTAACATATACTTGGGAATTTGCCGGAATTAGACCATTATTAAATATTGGCGTATTACTTGAAGAAGGAATTCAGCAAATCAGACATTCTCCTCCTTACGGAATAACAATTGTTGGACAGAGTTCGGTTGATTATTACGGTATTCACACATTTGTTGATTTTGATAACAATGGTGGAACTATTAATTCTCACACTTCACAACATGTTTTTAGAGGCGCTGATGGTACTTTAACTGTTGATGCAGAAGTAATGGCTGTGAATCCAAATGCACTTGTTCCCAATACCGTAAACGCTACAGGCGAAAGTGATATTCGCTCCGACGAAACTTTTAATTACGCTCAAATAGTTTCCAATCTTGCAGGACAAGGTTATACTTTGGTTTCTGGTCAGACTTACTATTTCAGCCTTCGCAAAACTTGGAATATTACTACCGACGGAAGAACTTACGATTTAACCAGAATGTGCGAACCAATTCCGGTGGTGATACCGTAAATAAGGGTAGAGCCAATTATTTTTTTTAATATAAATTTTTACTAAATATGTACGATATATTCATACTTTATTCTAATTTTGGGAAATATTGTGTGGGATTGTTGTGCAAGTATTATAGTTGGCTGCAAGGCGAAGAAAATACAGAGATAACGGAAATGAGAGAGCAATAAATTTGATAATAAAACAAAACCATTTTAACCCTGCAAATATGAAAACTATTTTCTTATTGCTTGCAATTACACTTAGCATAAGTATTTTTGCACAGCCATCCATTAGCTCCCTTGCGCCAAGCTCTGGACCTATTGGAACAACTGTTATCATTACAGGCACCAATTTTAATACTATCCCTACTAATAACATTGTGTTCTTTGGTGCTACAATGGCAACAGTTTCAGCGGGGAGCACAACATCATTAACTGTTACAGTTCCTATTGGCGCGACCTATCAACCTATTTCCTTTACCGATTTAACAACGGGTTTAACTGCATATTCTGCAGAGCCATTTATTGTAACATTCTGTGGAAGTATAATTGATGCAAGTTCCTTTGCTACTAAGGTAGATTTCACAACAGGATTAAATCCTTGGAGTGTTTCTATAGGTGATATCGATGGTGACGGTAAATCTGACCTTATTTCGGTTAATTATAGTTCAAACACATTATCCGTATTCAGAAACACAAGTACCCCTGGTACTGTTTCATTTGATGCTAAAGTTGATTTTGTAACGGGTGTAAATCCTTTTCATGTTTCTATAGGGGATATTGATGGTGACGGAAAACCTGACATTGCTGTAGCAAATCGTACTTCCAACACAGTATCAGTATTCAGAAACACAAGCACTATTGGTGTTATATCCTTAGATACAAAAATTGATTTTGCAGCGGAAATAAGCCCTGAACGTCTTTCTATAGGAGATATTGATGGTGACGGAAAACCTGACCTTGCTATAACAAATATAAATACCAATACATTATCCGTTTTCAGAAACACAGGCAGCCCTGGTACAATTTCCTTTGCAACTAAAATTGATTTTATTACGGGGGCTGAATCCTATGGTGTTTCTATTGGGGATTTGGATGGTGACGGAAAACCAGACCTTGCTGTAACAAATTATGATCTTAATACATTGTCCGTACTTAGAAGTACTAGTACTCCTGGTGTTATTTCCTTCGACGCTAAGATTGACTTCTCAACAGGGATGGAGCCTTTTAGTTTATCTATGGGAGACTTGGATGGAGATGGAAAACCTGACCTTGTTGTTGGGAATGATGGCTACAATGCAGTATCCGTATTTAAAAACACAAGCGTTCCTGGTACCATTTCCTTTGATTCTAAGGTTGATTTCACAACGGGAGGGCGCTCTTATGATGTTACTATAGGAGATTTGGATGGTGATGGAAACATAGATATTGCTGTGGTGAATAGTTTTGACAATACAGTATCCGTATTGAGAAATACAAGTATTATCGGTTCAATTTCCTTTGCTAATAAAGTGGATTTCCCAACAGGAACAGGCCCTGTAAGTGTTTCAATAGGAGATATAGATAGTGATGGCAAACCAGACCTTGCTGTAGCAAATTTACATTCCAATTACATCTCTGTATTTAGGAATCAAATAAATTGCCCACCTACAATTACCACCTTCGCTCCAACTTCTGGCGAGGTAGGAACAAGTGTAACTATTACTGGAACCAACTTTAACTCAACACCAGCAAACAATATTGTATTCTTTGGTGCAACAATGGCAACAGTTTCAGCAGGAAGTACAACTTCATTAACTGTTACAGTGCCTGTTGGCGCTACCTATCAGCCTATCTCAGTAACCGATTTAACAACGGGATTAAGTGCCTATTCTACAGAGCCATTTATTACTAACTTTCCTTGTGGTGGAATTGTTGACTCAACATCGTTTGCATCAAAAAATGATTTTCCAGCGGAAATTAACCCTTATACATTGTCAATAGGAGATATAGATGGCGATGGGAAACCAGACCTGGTGGTTCCTAACTTTAGTTCCGCGACTATTTCTATTTATAGAAACATAGGCACAATTGGAACTATTTCTTTTGCACCAAAAGTTGACTTCCCCACTGGATCACAACCTCTTAACGTTTCGATTGTAGATTTGGATGGAGATGGTAAGTTAGATGTCGCTGTTGCCAATCATGGTTTAAATAAAGTATCTGTATATAGAAATACGAGTATAATTGGTTCAATTTCTTTTGATTCTAAAGTTGATTACACTACAGGTTCATGGTCTTGGAGTGTGAATGCAAGTGATTTAGATGGTGATGGAAAACCTGATCTTGCTATTACAAATTATAATTCCAATACTGTTTCCATATTGAGGAATACAAGTGTTATTGGTTCAATTTCTTTTGCAACTACGATTAATATTTATGCAGGTTCAGGTCCCATGCTTTTTTCAATAACAGATTTTGACGAGGATGGTAAACCAGATTTGGCTATTCCAAATATGACTTCTAATAATGTTGCAATAATGAAAAATACAAGTATCGTTGGTTCAATTTCTTTTGGTCCTATTGTCTACATACTAGCTGGAGGAACACCTATTTGCGCGTCCGTTGGTGACTTGGATGGTGATAATAAAAAGGATCTAGTAATCGTTAACAATACAACCAATAACATTTCAGTCTTAAAAAACACAAGCTCAATTGGTTTAATATCCTTTGATTCAAAAGTTGATTTTCCAACTGGTTTAAGTCCTTTTGGAGTGTCAATGGAAGATCTTGATGGAGATGGTCAAATTGACCTTGTTGTGACAAATATAAATTCAAATACGGTATCTGTATTTAAAAATAACAGTGCAGTCGGGACTATTTCCTTTGCTCCAAAAGTAGATTATGCAGCTGGAACAAGTCCTCAACAAGTAAAAATTGGCGACTTGGATGGCGATGGAAAAGGTGATCTTGTTACAGCAAATAATGTTTCAGATGATCTTTCGATTTTAAGAAATACCGTTTTTGGTCTACTTCCCGATACTGCTGGAATAATTTCAGGAACGACAACAATTTGTCAAGGACAAGGAAGTGTTACTTATACAGTGCCTGTAATCGCAAATGCGACCTCGTACATTTGGACTCTACCATCAGGAGTAACAGGTACGAGTACAACAAATACCATTATTGCTAATTATGGTAATACAGCTGTTTCAGGAGATGTTACGGTGAAAGGTACTAATGTCTGCGGTGATGGAGTAAGTTCAATACTTGCAATAATTGTTATTGAACAAACTTCCTCTTCAATTTCTGAAACAGTTTGTGATAGCTACACAGCACCTGATGGACAAGTTTACACGACATCGGGAACTAAAACAGCTATTATACCAAACGCAGCAGGTTGTGATAGTACGATTACGATTGCATTGACGGTAAAACAAAGCACTACAAACAGTATTAGTGAAACGGTTTGTGATAGTTACACAGCACCTGATGGACAAGTTTACACGATATCGGGAACTAAAACAGCTATTATACCAAATGCAGCAGGTTGCGATAGTACGATTACGATTGCCTTGACGGTAGAACAAAGTACAACAAACAGCATTATTGAAACAGTTTGTGATAGTTACACAGCACCTGATGGACAAGTTTACACGACATCAGGGAGTAAAGTTGCTATTATACCAAACGCAGCAGGTTGTGATAGTACGATTACGATTGCATTGACTGTAAAACAAAGCACTACAAACAGTATTAGTGAAACGGTTTGCTATAGTTACACAGCACCAGATGGACAAGTTTATACGACATCGGGAACTAAAACAGCTATTATACCAAACGCAGCAGGCTGCGACAGTACTATTACTATTGATTTGACTATTAATCAAAGTTCTTCAAACAGTATTAATGAAACAGCTTGCGATAGCTATATTGCTCCAGATGGCTTGGTTTATAATACCTCAGGAATAAAAACAGCATTAATCCCAAATGCAGTTGGCTGCGACAGTACTATTACTATTGATTTAACTATAAAACAAAGTACTACAAATAGTTTTAGCGAAACCGTTTGCGATAGCTATATTGCTCCTGATGGGTTGGTTTATACTACCTCAGGAATAAAAACAGCAGTAATCCCAAATGCAGTAGGCTGCGATAGTACCATTACAATAGATTTGACTGTGAATTATACTCCTGTTGCACCAACAATATCTATTTCAGAAAATATTTTACATTCTGACGCACCTAACGGAAATCAGTGGCATGATCAATATGAAAGCATAAGTGGTGCAATAAATCAAGATTATACAGCATCAGTTAATGGCGATTATTATGTAATTGTGACTCTTTCTGGTTGTAGCTCAGATGCTTCAAATACTATAAATGTCAATCTGACTGGAATTGAAATTGTTGACAAAAATAGAATTATTAACACTTATCCAAATCCAGTTTCAAATGAATTAATTATTCAAATAATAGGGAATAATGAAAAAGTAGACTTTGAAATTATAAATGCAATCGGGCAAGTTGTTTTCAAAGGAGATTTAGTCGAAAAGACTACTGTTCATACAAGTAATTTTGCAACTGGAGTTTACATAGTGAAACTTGAAAATGGAAAAACTTTTGAATTTAAGAAGATAATTAAAGAATAGCCAACTTACACAGCCAACACTAAAAAAACTAAATCTTTAAAGACAGTGGAATAAAAATGAAAAAATATCTCAAACCATTGACAGAGAACAAGAACGCCCAGTTGCTAACACTGTATTGCTGCAATGTTTTTTTTGCGGGGCAGACATGGTTCTTAATTGGTTGTACTATTCAATACCTATTGTCGTGCTTGACAGGGCGGTGCTTTTAAACTCCTCAAAAAAAATAAAGACAGCAATACCTGTTAGTTACAAGCAAGCCTGACCCGTCCTGAAATATGTATACACTAAAAAAAGTATATATGTATAAAAATGATCAAGTAAAAATAGCTCTCAAGAAATTAAAAAGAAAGATAAAATGAAACACAAACAATTACAATTAAGTGCCGTACTCTTGTTAGGACTTGGTCTGACAGGATTACACGCACAAGAAAGCGTTAACGCAACAGGCGGCAATGCTTCGGGTAGCGGAGGCTCGGCGAGCTATTCCGTAGGGCAAGTTGTTTACACAACCAATACCGGTACAAATGGTTCGGTAACACAAATCGCAATCTAGCCGAAAGAAAGAATGTTTTTTTAATCAGTTTTATATTTCTTCAATTCCATTGTCTCTCCATCAAATACTGCATAAGTGAAGTTAAATAGCCAGTCGCCAAGATTTGTGAAAATGGTATTCTTACCAATTATTGTTTGAAATGGAATGTGGCGGTGTCCGAAAATAAAAAAGTCAAAATGTTCTTTTTCTAAAACAGTTTCTGCAAACAGCACTAACCATTCGTCGTTAAATTCTTTTTTTGTTGTGTATTTGTGCTTTTTACGACTCGACGATGACCATTTTAGCGCAATCCTAAATGATATTTCGGGGTGCATAAGCTTGAACAAAAACTGAAAAAACTTAGATGAGAAAATTTTTTTAAGAAAATTATAGTGCTTATCATAAGGCCCTAAACCATCGCCATGACCAATGTAAAGTTTCTTTCCATTAATCTCTCTGATTTGCGTTCCACGAACTAGTTCTGCTCCAATAGCTTTTGGTAAATATCCGAATACCCACATGTCGTGATTTCCAGTGAAATAGGTAACTTTTATGCCACTATCGGAAAATTCTCTGAGTTTTGCAATAATTCTGTTAAACCCACGTGGCGCAACATGTTTATATTCAAACCAGAAGTCGAAAATGTCTCCAGCCAATACAATTTCTGTAGCATCAATTTTTATTTCGTCGAGCCATTTTATAAGCAAAAGCTCTCGAAATTCAGAAGTATATTCACTATCTATTCCTAGATGAACATCCGACACAAAGTATATTTTGGTTTTTGCTGTCAAAATAATAAATATGGTTTTTCTCTGTAATTAAGTAAATTAATTTTGCTCAAAGATAATGTAAATCTTATTTTCTGAAAGTAATTGTCGGTGTAAATATCGTTACTTGCTTTCCAAATTACTGTAGAACCAGTTACCGGTAGATAAACACATAAGAAGTCTTCCCATATTTTTATTTTTAAACCGGCTTCGTAATATGTATCGGCAAATTTATCGTTACTAATTGATGGACATGCTCCTAAATTGAAATATAAATCGAGAAATGGGAGAGGAGTAGAGGAATCCAAGTTTAATGAGGCCAGCCAATTATTACTTTGTCCGTAAGGAGTGTATAAAGTAAATCCTCCATCATTTCGTAAAAATTGATGCGACCAAAAAGATTCTGGACTATATCTAATATCTTCGGCTCTACCCACAAACATTTCATCGTAAAGATAATCCTGAGAACCTAAATTACCCGACAATCTAAAGTTGTAATTGCCATAATATTCTGGAGAATTGTAAAGAAATTTACCTGCAAATAGTCTTATTGTTAAGCCTTTCAGTTTCTCTGAATATGTAATTGTCTGTTTTATTTCTCCCCAAACTTTTCCATAACCTTCGCTCATCTCTCCATTGAGTTTAAATGACCAAGGATTAATTTTACGATTATCGGAAAATGAGGATTCTATGCTTTGAAAATGTTTTAGTTTGCCAGAGTAAAAATCTGTTGCACTTACTTGTCGTAAACAGATTGTTGCATCTTGTCTGCTCGTTGGGTCTGTTATTAATTTTGCAATTACTCCGTAAGAAATTTTTATTCTGCATGAAGCACTATCGGTTCCAAAACTGGCAAGCTTTGTAAATAATTCATATTCACGAATAATTTTGGATTTTGGATGAATATAATAGCTGAAGTTCGCGATTCCTGCAAGATTGCCTGATCTTATTCCATAAAGTGGTGCTATTTGATACTCGAATTTCTTTTTGGGAAATGGCGATGAATATAGCATTAGCCCTGGCATCCAACCATCGGCAGTATTAAATGCTATTACTGGAAGAAAAGGGATTTCGCATATTTTTGGATTGTCGAGGAAATTTCCAATTTTGAGCTTTATAGGTTTATTGGATTTTAAAAAACCAGGTCGATAATAATTATTGTTTCTGTTAAAATCTGGCGAATAAAAATCTTTGTCAATACTTACTTCAATTTTCTGAGGCAAATAGAATTTCTTTTTTCCAACAAATCCATCATCAATAACAAGAGAATCACCAAAATATAACAGCAAAGGGATAGCCGATTCACGTTTATTCTTTATTAAAAGACTGTCGCCACGCCGTCCGGCTATTTTATAATCTGGCATTTTATTGTCAATCATCAGGTCGATAAAAAACTTATCGGTTATTGGATTCCCTGTTTCTGATTTGAAAAACTCTGCAAATGAATCGGAATAGATGTGTTGAAATTTATAGGTTTGGAAAAAATCTTTCATTATTGACTTGAATTTATCCGGACCAAGATATTTTTCTAATGCGTATAATACTGTAACTGGTTTACTGTAGGCCATTATTACATAGTTCGTTGCCGACATTTCTTCTGATGACAAAGCCGATGATTGCGCCTGATTTTCTCTTAGTAAATATAACCAGCTAAGTTCTCTTAGATATCTTCCAGGAATTTCCTCTAAGGCCGATTTTGCCATTTTTACATCGATCAGTTGCTCGATTAAACCTGTGTTTGGGTGAAATTTATCATTATATTTACTCTCGTAAAAAGATGTAAACCCTTCATCAATCCAAGGGTCGGCTCTTTCGTTGCTCGCCAAAATTCCATAAAACCAATTATGACCAACTTCGTGCATTATTACATTTTCGAGAGAAGACGCCGAAGAACCTGTAACAACAGTTATAGTTGGATATTCCATTCCACCGCCGGCACTAATTGGCCCATCAACTGCTGTACAGTTTGCATAAGGATATGCGCCAATTTCAGATGAGAAGAAATTTACCGATTGCTTAACGTAGTTTATGGCCGTTTTCCATATTTGAGCATGGTTTTTCTTGTAAAAAGTCCAGCAAAAAATTGTTTTGTCGCTATCATCAAGTTTTACATTTTCTCTGCCAACAGCAAAATCTGTTGACGCAAACCAAGCAAAATCATGAACGTGTTTTTCCACGTATCTTACAGTCTTTAGTTTTGTGGAATCTCCGTAAGCTGCAATATTTTCGAGATATTTTGATTTTTTGCAAATTTCAGCATAATCTTCTAATCTCTGTAGCTCAGATTTCGACCATAAATTTCCTGTAGCTGCAACAATATAGTTATCGGGCAGAGTAATCTGCACATCGAAATTGCCGAATTCACTATAAAATTCGCCCATATCGAGATAACTCATCGGATGCCAACCGTTTTTGTCATAAACTGCTGGCTTCGGATACCACTGTGTGATGCAAAATGTGTTATCATCGTACCCCAACCTGCTGAAGACATTGGGAAGTTTTACATAAAAATCGGTTTTAATCTTGACAGTGTCGCCTGGTAAAAGTGTTTTTGGTAAAATTAACACTATAACATCAATACCAAAAGGCGTGTTTTTTGTTTCTGCAGAAATCCCATTTACCGTAAAACTTAAACTGTCTATATATCCTTTTCGGTCGTCCGAAGCAAAATAGAATTCGGTATCGCCATATTCTAATTTTTGTTTTGCAAATGCGGTGTTGTTGTTTTTGTACGCATTGGGCCATAAATGGTAATAAATAAAGTCAAGACTATTTGGCGATTTGTTGATGTACTCGGTCTCAATTTGTCCAATAAGAGCTTTTGCTTCTATGTCGAGTCTTACTTCAATAATATGATTTACTTCCTGCTGAAAATCTTGCTGACTTTTTGCGCTTTGACTCAAAATCAACATCAGGAAAACAAGTATTACTGAACTTTGCTTAATCATTTGAGTTTTTTTACTTCTGTTTTTAATATTTCAATATCATCTGTCAAAGTTTCGATTTTGCCTTCGGAGTTCACGAGAATAAATGAAGGAAGATTTTTAATGCCGTATATTTTAACAACTGTGCTTTCCCATGTCTTGAAATCGCAAAGATTTATCATTTTCTCTAGCTTGTTGGTTTTTATTGCATTTTTCCAGTTTTCAGCCTGAGTATCGAGCGAGATTAGAATTATTTTTAATTTCGGAGTGTTTTGCAATTCAACTAGTTTAGCAACTGATTTTAGAGATATTTTACTCCACGACGACCAGAAGCAAATTACTAAATTGCTACCTCGAAATGCTGCAAGAGACGTTTTTTTATTATCCAAATCTGGCAAAACAAAGTCTGGTGCATCTACTCCCGGCGAAAGTGCTACATAATCTCTGTTAATTTGTGTTTCTCTTAATTTACTTTTCGTTATATCTGACTCTAAAAGAAGAGTTTGCTCGAGTTTTGGATGATACTTTTTTAATTCATTAAGCGTATAATCAAAAATTTCTGAATCGTTTTCAATCATTAAAATTGGTGATGGCCCAATATATTGATATAAAGCCATGTAAATTACTGCCGATTTATTGTTCTTTTTAATAAAATCAGTTAAAAATTCTTTATCCGATGCGTAAAGCTTGCGAGCTGTTTCGTTGGTTATTTCCCATAGAGAGTCTGTGTTGTAATCTGGAATCAAAAGGGCAGCATTTACCTTGTTTTTCATCTCGTTTAGAATGTCAGAGCTTTCAATAAGCCGAGAATTCATTTCTTTTAACAGTTTACAGTCCTCCGATCCCTTAATTTCATAGTTTCTGGCAATTTTTGGGTAATCTGCTAAAATTTCTATCTTGTCACCTGCAACAATTCTTAAGTAAATAACATTATTGTCATCAATTTTTAATCTGTGGAAACAATTCGCGATGCTATCTAGCTTAAATTCAAATTCGCCATCCTCATTTAACGTTGTTGTAGCAACAATCTCTGTCTTTCCCGGATAGATTTGCTCAAGACTTAAAGTGCGACCTTTAGCATTTTCTATTTTCCCGGAAATTTCAATTTGAAAGTCCTTTTTATTATTACAAGAATATGCAAATACCATTAATATTAATAGGAAGCAAAAATAAATTGCTTTTAAATTGAGCTTAGATAATGTATTTTTAAATTTCATTTTTTACTTTTGCAAAAATTTACGACTTGAAAGTTTTTACAAATATAAACGAAAATATTCCAAAGAATTGTGTAGTTACTGTTGGTTTTTTTGATGGTGTTCATCATGGGCATCGTTATTTGCTTGACAGTTTGGTAAAACAAGCGAGAAATTCTGGTAACGAAGAACTTGTAATTACTCTTTGGCCGCATCCTGCAGTAGTGTTTGGCAAGAATGTCGATTTGTTAAATACGCTGGATGAAAAAATTGAACTTATTAAACAATCAGGAGTTAGAAATTTGTTAATTCTGGATTTTAATTTAGAAATTGCAGCGTTGTCAACAACCATGTTTGTAAATGAAATACTTTATTCTGCCCTTGGTTGCTCAAAAGTGTTAATGGGTTATAATAATTCTTTTGGGAGTAAAAAAAATGTCGATCCTGTGGGCCTTATTCCACTAATTGAAACTGTGAGACTAGAGAAGTACGATGTTGATGATTACACTAATATCAATTCATCTCAGATACGCGAATGTCTGCTGAATGGAAAAATTGAGAATGCTTCAAAAATGCTGGGTTACAATTATAGATTAAGTGGTAAGGTTGTTAGCGGTTATAAAATTGGTAGAAAAATTGGTTTTCCTACTGCTAATATTGGCGATTATAATAAAGATAAAATAATCCCAGCATTTGGAGTTTATATTGTTAAAGCACATATTGGAGAAAAAACATATCCAGCAATGTTGAATATCGGTGTTCGACCAAGTTTCGACGGAACAGATAGAACTATTGAATTCCATATTCCCGATTTTGATGGCGATTTGTACGGTATAGAGGTAGAAATTGAATTTTTTAAAAGATTGAGAGAGGAGAAAAAATTCAGTGATATTAACGATTTGATTCATCAGCTAAATATTGATAAAGAAGAAACTAAGTCTTTCTTCTTATAAAATTTGGGAGTTCAACAAAAACAAACTAATTTTGTAAAAAATTTAATAATTTAAAAATAAAGATAAATGGAAGAATTATTCAGCACATTACCTTATAAAGTAAGAGATATAAATCTTGCTGAGTGGGGACGCAAAGAAATAGAAGTTGCAGAAAAAGAAATGCCAGGACTAATGAGTATCCGTAGAAAATTCTCTGCAGAAAAACCTTTAAAAGGAGTTCGTATTACAGGTTCATTACACATGACAATTCAAACAGCTGTTTTAATCGAAACTCTTGTTGAGTTAGGTGCAGATGTTAGATGGGCAAGTTGTAATATTTTCTCAACTCAGGATCATGCCGCAGCAGCTATTGCTGAAACTGGTGTTCCTGTTTATGCTTGGAAAGGCGAAACATTAGAAGAATATTGGTGGTGTACATTACAGGCATTAACATTTCCTGGTGATTTAGGCCCAAATCTTATTGTTGACGATGGTGGAGATGCAAGTCTTCTTATTCACAAAGGATTTTTTGCAGAAAAAGATGCTTCAGTTCTTAATGTAACTGCTGGTAGCAATGAAGAAAAAGTTGTTCTTCAAACTTTGAAAAATGTTTTGGCTCACGATAATACAAAATGGACAAGAACAGTTAAAGATTGGAAAGGCGTTTCTGAAGAAACAACTACTGGTGTTCATCGTTTGTACCAAATGATGGAAAGAGGCGAATTACTTGTGCCTGCAATAAATGTTAACGATTCAGTTACAAAATCAAAATTCGATAATCTATATGGTTGCCGCGAGTCTTTGGCTGATGGAATTAAAAGAGCTACAGATGTAATGATAGCTGGTAAAGTTGTTGTTGTTCTTGGTTATGGCGATGTTGGAAAAGGTTGCGCTCGTTCTATGAAAGGTTATGGAGCACGCGTAATTGTTACCGAAATCGATCCAATTTGTGCGCTTCAAGCTGCAATGGAAGGATACGAAGTTTCTACTATCGAAGACGCTCTTGCTGAAGGTAATATCTATGTTACAACAACTGGAAACAAAGATGTTATTACTCTCGAGCATATGAAACAAATGAAAGATCAGTCTATCGTTTGTAATATTGGCCACTTTGATAATGAAATTCAGGTTGATAAACTTGATGCATTCAAAGGTGCAACAAAAATGGAAATCAAACCTCAGGTTGATAAATATACATTCGAAAACGGAAATGCAATCTTTATGCTTGCCGAAGGTCGTTTGGTAAATCTTGGTTGTGCAACAGGACATCCATCTTTTGTAATGAGTAACTCGTTCTCTAATCAGACTCTTGCTCAACTCGACTTGTGGAAAAATAATTACGAAGTAGGTGTTTACCGTTTGGCAAAACAACTCGACGAAGAAGTTGCAAGATTACACCTCGAGCAAATTGGAGTTAAACTTACAAAATTATCTAAAGAACAATCAGATTATATAGGTGTTCCTGTTGAAGGTCCTTACAAACCTGATCACTATAGATACTAAGAATCTGCAAGTCAGCAAGTCTGCCTATTAGGAGGCTACAACTTATAAAAAAAAACCACTTGAATTTTCAGGTGGTTTTTTTTGTTTTCTATTTTTTTGTTTCAGACGATTCCAAAGCCCTGGCATGTGCGTGTCGAAGGGCCGTCTTCCCCTAATAAGCGTTATACACCGAAAGTACATTGTTTTCCAAATAAGTAGAGTATTGCAACAGCGGATATTTTGTAGGACCATTAATAACAGAGCCATCAAGAAGCATAAATTTTGAATCGCAATGCCTACAAACCATAAATAAACCAGTTGAGTCAACATCTAAAATTGCATTTGCATTCGATGGTTCGTATGGACAGTTTCTCTCGTAAGCTTTGTAAGAGTCTGTAAATTCGCAATAAAGAAGAATTCCGCTAACACCACCAGTAACGTAAAGGTAGTTTCCGGGGGTCTTTAATTCTGTAAATTCTGGCAAATCAAGATAGACAACAAAATCAACATAGGCATAAGGAATGCGTTCTTCTCGATCGCAAGAAGGAATAATTGTAAAAAAACTTGCGAAAATTAAAAAAATCGTTATCTTTGATAAAATTGATTTCATTTATAAATAGTTTACTGTTACTTATGGCAAAGTTACTGAATTTCTTACAATTACTAACATTCTTTCTCCTGATTTTATTGTCTTCTAATTGCTTTTCCCAATCAAATCGGAATATTGATGACGAAAAATACATGAAAAGTCAGAAATCGAAGCATTATAGACCTTCAAGAGAAGAGAAAAGCGTAATGAAAATTGAGAAAGCTCAGCAAAAGAAAAAACAAAAAACTGAAAATACTGATTATAAATTACACAAAAATGCTGTAAAAAAGCACAATAAATTAATAAATGGTGGCGGCAAAGATGTTGTCGATGGAAAAAAAACATATAAACGAATGAAACGATCAAAGAAACAAGCAAAATATACAAGGGGCTAAAAATAATGTTATTCATCTTGTTATTAGTTACTTATGTATTATCTTTAAAAAAAAGTTAAAATTTTGCTGCTAAAACATTTGGTCAATATTGAAAACTGTTCTATATTTACGGTTTTTCTTAATTGGGTTAAGTATTGTTAAAGTAAAACTCTGTTATGCTACGAAAGTTACTGATTGTTATTATGGCGCTTACTATAAGCGCAGGGATTTATGCCCAATCGGCAGGTACCCTGAATGGAACGATTACTGATGCAACTACCGGTGAGCCGGTACCTTTTGCTAATGTATCGATTGAAGAGAATGGAAATGTAGTTACCGGAGGTATGACTGACTTCGACGGGAAGTTCAGTATTAAACCTATCCCAGCTGGTAAATATACTGTTACGGCTTCCTATGTAGGATATTCTCCGTTACAGTATAGTAATGTGCAAATTCCTGCAGGTAGAATTACCTTCCAGAATTTTGAACTTAGTGCATCAGCAGAAATTCTTGCTGAGGTAGAAATTAGAGAGTACAAAGTACCTTTAATATCTAAGGATCAAACTACATCTGGGGGAACAGTGACTTCCGAAGACATCGCTAAGATGCCAGGTCGTTCGGCTGCTGCAGTTGCAACTACTGTTGGTGGTGTATATTCCGAAAACGGTGAGGTTGGTAGTATCAGAGGCGCACGTTCTGAAGGTACTGTTTATTATGTTGACGGTGTTAAGGTTAGAGGGTCTTCTTCTGTTCCTAAGTCGGCAATTGAACAAGTACAGGTTATTACTGGTGGTTTACCTGCTCAGTACGGTGACGTTACTGGTGGAGTTATCAGTTTAACAACAAAAGGACCGTCTTCAATGTATTTTGGAGGCGCAGAAGTTGTTACTTCTCAGTTTCTTGATCCTTATGGTTACAATTTGGCTGGTGCTATGTTTTCTGGCCCAATCTGGACTGTAAAAGAAAAAGGAAGCGAAAGAACTAGAACTGTTGCTGGATTCTTGATTTCTGCTGAAGGAAACTTAACTGAAGATGGAAGCCCTTCTTCTGTTGGTGAGTGGAGAGCAAATGATGATGTCCTTGAATCTATAAGAACTAATCCTTTACAGTTGGTTCAAACTTCTTCAGGAGCAATCATTTATCAAAATGCAGATTATTTGCATAAAGACGCTTTCCAGAATTATACTACTAGGAAAAATGCTGGTAGCAAAGGGATAAATGTTGCAGGTAAAATTGATGTTTCTCCTGTTCGTGACCTTAACCTTACTTTTGGTGGTACTTTGGATTATAGCGATAGTAGATTATATAGTTATTCAAACCAATTGTTTAATTCTCAGAATAATGGTAATCAAATTTATAATAACTGGAGAATTTATGGTCGTTTAACTCAGAAGTTTAGAGATAATGGCGCTGAAGGCGAAAAAGCTTCGGTTATTAAAAATCCTTATTATTCAATTCAGGTTGACTATTCAAAAACTTTTGCTAAACAGTTTGATGATAATTTTGGAAATAACTTTTTCGAATATGGTCATCTTGGTAAATTTACCACAACTCCTGAGAAATATTACGCTTGGGGAACAGACACAACTACAGGTTACCAAGGCTGGTTACAGGAAACTTATTTCTACAGAGCTACTGAATTTGAAGCAGGAACATTAAACCCTGATTTAGCTCGATATACTGAGCAATATTTTAACTATTTCGAAGACTTTTATTTTAAAGATGTAAATAGTATCATTTCTAATGGTGGTTTACTTAATGGTATGGGAGCACCTGCAATTTATGAATTATATAATAGCCCAGGAAATCCATATACTGGTTATTTAGAAAGCGATCAAACTCAATTTAGAGTTTCTGCCGCTGGTTCTGCCGACATTAATGATCATGAAATTAGTTTAGGTTTTGAATTCGAACAAAGAAGTGACTCTTATTTCTCTGTTTCTCCTTTTGGATTATGGACACTAGCTCGTAGTTTGACAAATAATCACATTCTTGAGAAAGACATTAATAATCCTATTGTTTATCGCGATGCTAACGGAATCTTTATGGATACAATTGATTATCCAAGATTATATAATGCTGAAGGTCAGGCTTATTTTGATAAAAATTTAAGATCTGCTTTAGGCTTAGCTGAAAATAGTCTTACTTGGATCGATGTAGATTCTTATGATCCATCTACATTTGATTTGAGCTGGTTTAGCGCTGATGAACTTTTCAATCAGGGTAGTTCTTATGTTTCTTACTTCGGATACGATTATGCAGGAAACAAATTGGGTTACAAACCAACATTTGATGACTTTTTTAATAAAACAAACGAAGATGGTTACAAAGAAAGACCAATCGGAGCTTTCGAACCTAACTACGTAGCTGGTTATATTCAAGATAAATTTGCATTTAAAGATCTTATCTTTAATATTGGTGTTCGTGTTGACAGATATGATGCTAACCAAATGGTATTAAAAGATCAATTCTTACTTAGCGAAGCTTATTCTGTTGGTGATGTTGATGAGAAAGGTTTAATTTCTGGAACTGATCATCCTGCAAATATTCCTGATGGAGCAGTTGTTTATGTTAACGATTTAAGTAATCCTACAGCAATTAATGGTTACCGTGTCGGAAATATCTGGTACAACGCAACAGGTACTGAAGTCGAAAATCCAAATTCAATTGCTTCTGCTAATGGTATTGCTCCTTATTTAATTGATGCTAGCGAAGAACTAAACAGCAAAGCATTTGAAGATTACAAACCTCAGATTGTTGTTATGCCTCGTATCTCTTTCTCATTCCCTATTTCTGATGAAGCATTGTTTTTTGCACATTATGATATTCTTTCTAAACGTCCTACTTATTCAAATCGTTTAAATCCAATTGAATATCTTTATATCCGTCAGTTGAATGAGAATTCATTGAATAACCCTAATCTTCAAACTGAGAAAACTATTGACTATGAATTAGGATTCCAACAGAAATTAGGAAATACTTCTGCTTTGAAACTTTCTGCTTTCTACCGCGAAATGCGCGATATGCAGCAAACTATCGCAGTTTATGGTGCTTATCCTGTTAACTATTACACTTATGGAAATATCGACTTCGGAACAGTTAAAGGTTTTGGTGTTACTTATGATATGCGTCGTACAGGTAATATTACTTTGAGAGCATCTTATACATTACAGTTTGCAAATGGTACAGGTTCAAGTTTTGAGTCAGGTGCTGCAATTGTAAAATCTGATAAACCAAATTTAAGAACAACAATTCCTCTAGATTTTGACCAACGTCACAATATGGCAATAACTGTTGATTATCGTTATGGTGGTAAAGTTTCTGGAACTCCTTATAATGGTCCAAAAATTGGCGGAAAAAGTATTCTTGCTAATACAGGTATTAACTTCGTTATTAATAGTGGATCTGGTTCGCCTTATACAAAACGTAATAAACCAAGCTCTGGTACTGTTGTTGGTTCTTTAAATGGTTCACGTAAACCTTGGAGAACTTCAATCAATATGCGTGCTGATCGTGATATAAAAATACAACTTGCCGATAAAAAAGAAGATGGAACTAAAGAAAAATATGGTTACTTAAATGTTTATCTTGAAATTTCAAATTTAATGAATTCTAAAAATGTATTGAATGTTTATTCATATACTGGTAATCCTGGTGATGACGGCTTTTTGAATTTTGCAGATTATCAAACTCAGATTGCAACTCAAAATGACGTAGAATCCTATCGAAATTATTATGCGATGTACATTAACTCGCCTTATAATTACACTTTACCTAGAACTATTAAATTAGGTGTGCAGTTTAATTTTTAATTGTTGAATATTGAATTATAAAAAACGAGATATGAAAAATCTTAAAAAAGTAATAATTTTTGTAGTTCTGTTATCTGTTTCACATTATATGTTGGCAGATAAATGGAAAGGAGAAGCAAGTTCTACACCTACAACAAGAGCAACTGCAGGATGTGAACCAGCTAAAACTTCGACAGAATTAGCTATTAACAATGTTAGGGCTCTTATACATACAGGTGGTGAT
>JBBQCZ010000073.1:0-18742 GCA_038319215.1 Bacteroidales bacterium
GTTCTATAATTATTACAACAAATAAATCGCCAAAACAATGGGCAGAAGCTCTCGACGATGAAGTTTTAGCTACAGCTCTATTAGACCGTCTTTTATATCATTGCGAAGTGATAAAATTAGAAGGCAACAGCTATCGGAGGGAGACTAGAAAAAGCATATTAAGTAAAAATGAAACAAATATAGATTAGATAAGCCCTGCTCGCATCGGTCGCTCCACTACGTTTCGCTCCCTCTGCGAGCAGGGCTTATCTAAGAAAAACAAAACAAACGTTCTTTTATTTTTTTTAATCAAAACTGGTGAAAGCTAATTGCGAAAAACTGGTGAAATTAAATTTGCTAATTACAACAACAGAATTGTAAGCCAACTGGGCCTATAACAAAGTCCCTGCACACAATCCTTTGAAAAACTTTGTTTTAGAAATTGAACACAGTAGTGTCAGCTTGACACAATTCTAGTTGTTTTAATTTTACTCACAAGTTTTATTTATTTTCAACGGGGTTCGTGAATTTCTTCGCTTATTCACCGCCCGAGTTGGCTCGCCATTTTTGCCTTTGGCGAGCTTGCCCTTTGGGCTGCGGTTCCATGGCATGCGCACGCTATATCTAATATTTTGTACTATGTTCTAATTAATCATTACAATATTTTTCCAGAAATATTGCTTGACCCACATGCCCCATGCCATGATAAAAATTTCATATTGTACTAGCCAAATAATTAAAAAATAATTATATTTGTATTTATAACCAAAAAACTTAAAACCATGATTCAATTTATTTCAAACGAGATTAATAATTCTGACAATTTTGTGCATTCTTATCAGTGTGATAGCAATGACGAATTAGCAAATGCAGTTAGCAAAGTGATGATTGACAGAGGCTATAAACTTATAGACGGCAATATTGCTAATGGTGTTTATGAAAAGGGAAATAGAACTTTGCGTCTTCTTTTCGGTGCATTTTCAAAGTATTATAAATTTAATATTAGCATTCAGGAAATGAAAGTAAAGTTTTCCTCAGGATCTTCTGGCTTTTCTGGTGGAGTTATAGGAATTGGTCAGATAAGAAAAGAGACTGGCGAAATTTCAGATGCTTTTAAAGTTTTAAAATAAACTTGTTGTTTCTAGAATTCACTTCGCAATCTGTTATTGAATTATTCTAAATTAGGTCAACTCACTCCTTTTTTGTACTTTTGTCGCAAATAAAAAATTTTACAAAGTGAATTTTGAAGAATTAAGGGTTTCGACTCCATTGCTAAATGCATTGGAAGATATGGAGTTTGTTTATCCCACTCCAATACAGCAGATGTGTTATAGACGAATCACCGGAGGTAACGACGTTGTCGGTATTGCGCAAACCGGAACTGGTAAAACTTTCGCTTATTTATTACCAGTTATTAATCAATTGGAGTTTTCTAGTCAAAAACATCCTCGCGTAATTATAATTGTTCCTACTCGCGAATTGGTAATTCAGGTAAAGGAAGAAGCCGAAAAACTTTGTAAATACAAAAATGTACGTATAAAAGCTGTATTTGGTGGTGCAAATATTAATACCCAAAAAGAATATGTATATACTGGTGGTGCCGATATTATTATTGGAACTCCAGGACGTTTATACGATATCGCAGTTACTGGAGTGCTTCGTTTGAATAATATAAAAAAGGTTATTATCGACGAGGTTGACGAGATGTTAAGTCTCGGTTTTAGGCCACAACTTGAGCAGATTTTTGAAATGCTACCATCAAAACGCCAACATTTAATGTTTTCTTCAACTTTAAGCGAAGATGTAAACCGTTTTATCGATACATATTTTAACAAACCCGAGAAAGTTGAAGTCGATGAACAAAGCACTCCTGTTGGAAAAATTGCTCAAAAGATTTATTTCGTTCCTAACTTTAATACAAAATTAGAATTACTTAAAGTACTTTTGGCAGATAAAGAAGAGTTTGTTAAAAATTTGGTTTTCGTACCAAGTAAAAAGCATGCCGACTATTTATTTGACCAAATTTCGGGAGATTTCCCTGAAGAAATTGGCGTAATTCACTCAAATAAATCTCAGAACTTTAGGTTTAATGCGATTAAGAATTTCGAGAAAGGCAAAATCAGAATCCTTGTTGCAACAGATGTTGTTGCTAGAGGGCTTGACTTCTCCGACATATCTCATGTAATTAACATTTCGCCTCCAGAGGTTGCTTCCGACTACATACATCGCATTGGGCGTACTGGTAGAGCCGAAAAAGAAGGAAATTCCATTATGATGATTAGCTCGTATGAGAATGATATGTATGAGGAAATCAAAAAGATTGCTGGAACAAATATTGTTGAAGAGCCTCTACCATCAGGAATTCCTGTTTCTAAAGTTTTAATGGAAGAAGAAAAACCTGCTAATAACCAAAGAGCTACCATAAAAACTCCAGACATTAAAAATTCGGGTGGCGCTTATCACGAAAAAGGCGAAAAACGAAAGAAAACAAATTCTGGTGGACTAAAAGGAAAGGCAAAACGTAAATATGTTAAGAGAAGTGGAAAAGCTTAAGACTAAACAGTCATAATTTCCCTTTCCTTAGCGGCAACAACAACATCTATCTTTTTAATATAGTCTTCGTGAGTTTTGTGCACGTCTAGCTCTGCATCTTTTGCATCATCCTCCGACAAACCGTCTTTTTTAAGTTTCTTAAACTCTTCAATTGCATCTCTACGCTGGTTGCGAACAGCAATTTTTGCATTCTCACCTAAGGCCTTTACTTGCTTTGCAAGTTGAATACGTCTTTCCTCAGTCAGTGGTGGAACCAAAATCCTAATTACCTCTCCATTATTTGAAGGATTAAATCCTAAATTTGCAGCCATTATAGCTTTTTCAATTATCGAAAGCACTGTTTTATCCCAAGGTTGGATAAAAATTGTTTTTGCATCAGGAGTTGTTACATTAGCAACCTGCGAAATAGGCGAAACAACACCATAATATTCAACTCTTACGCTATCAAGCATTGAAGGAGTTGCTTTCCCTGCTCTAACCTTAGATAAATCCTTCTCCAAATGATCAATTGCTGATTCCATTCCTTCTTTTGCCGCATCGATGTATAATTCTAACTCTTCCATAGATTGTATTTTTTTGACAAAATTAATTTCCTTTTAATAAGAATAATTTGCCGCTCTTTTAATTAGTTATTATAGTTCCTATTTTTTCATTCTTTATTACTCTCTCCAAATTGCCAGGAGTATCCATATCAAACACAATCACAGTCATATTGTTTTCTTTGCAAAGTGTGAATGATGTTAAATCCATTACTTTTAAGTTCTTTTTGTAAACCTCATCAAAAGTAATTGTGTCGAATTTAACTGCTGTAGGATCTTTTTCTGGGTCGGCAGTATAAACACCATCAACTCTTGTGCCTTTAAGGAAAACATCCGATTCCGTTTCAATTGCTCTTAACGCAGATGCTGTATCTGTCGAAAAATACGGATTCCCAGTTCCACCAGAAAAAATGCATACATATCCATTCGAAAATGCTTCCATAACACGATGTTTTGCATATCGATCGCCAATAGATTCAACACTAACTGCCGTAAATACCTTAGTTTTTACTCCAATTGACTCTAATCCACTCTGTAAAGCGAGAGAATTAATTACAGTTGCTAACATACCCATTTGATCGCCCTTCACTCGATCGAAGCCCTTGCTCTGACCAGATAGTCCACGAAATATATTTCCGCCACCAATTACAATTCCTATCTCTATTCCTAGTTCTGCAATATTTTTTATTTGCATGGCGTATTCAATTAGCCTTTTTTCATCTAATCCTTGCTTGCCATCTCCTGCAAGTGATTCACCACTTAATTTTAATAAAATTCTTTTAAATTTCATCGCTTTTTATTTTCAGACACAAAAATAAACAAAAAACTGTTAACTACTTTAATAATATGTCAACAAAATGTTGAACTAAGATTATAAATTTGCATATCAAATAATTGCTATGTCAAAACTTGTATATTCATCGACTGATACAGAGAGGTTACAAATACTTAAAGCTTTTTACGAAAAGCTTCCAGTAGTTGAAGGGGAAGAAACTTACTTTACCGAAGAGCAGTTATTAAAAATAGGCAAATATTATTCTATTTTTGAGAAAATGAAAGCCTATGAAGATTTCCTTAGCAAAGAGCAAGAGAAACAGGACAAAGAATTTAACGATCTATTTGCTAAAGCTCGGATTTTTGTAAATCATTATTTTGCAACAATGCAAATGGCGATAGAAAGAGGAGAACTACCTGCAACAACGGCAAATTTTTATGGTTTAACCTTTCCATTTTCAGTTTCAGAAGCCGAAAGTGGTGACGATTTACTAAAAGTAGCCGAAGCACTTTTTAATTCTGATTCAATGAGAATTGGAACTGGAGGGAAATATTTTGCTAACCCATCCATTGGAGCTGTAAAAGTTTGGGTCGAGAAATTTAAAGAGGTCTGGGATAAAAAAACAAATAAATTTAATGTTAAAAAAGCAGAAGTCGAAGGAATTGAAAATATCAGAAGTGAAGCAGATAAATTGATAAATAATATTTTCGAGCATTTTAATAAAGAATATTCAAAATTTGATTATGCTGAGCAGACCAAATTGTTTTTATCTTGGGCAATTAGCATTGAACCTGATATAGTTTTAGACGCTATAACTGAAGAAGATGAGCCAATAGACATCTTTTTTATGGATAATTTGGATGAGCAGAAAAAAGATGTACCTACAGAAATTATTATCACACCAATTGAAGAAAAAGACGAATCTATTGAGCAAAAATCGAACGGTGGAACAGCTGGAATAAATCAATTAAAATTTGATTTATTTTTTCCGGAGAGATAATAAAATAATCAAACTACATATAAATAGTTGGTTGACACAGACACCTTAACAAAATTTTAAGTATTAATCACATAAGTATAACTATTCTAATGAATATCTTTATATTTTTGTGTCAAATTCTAAATTCAAAAGAAATTATATGAAAAAACTAACACTTGTATTGCTGAGCTTAGTAATAAGCGTTTCTGCAATTTTTGCTCAAAGTATGGAGCTTGGAGATAAACTGCCAAATGATTCAAAAGTTCTTACAGGGACTCTTGATAACGGAATGAAGTATTACATCAGATCTAATCCTACACCAGAAAAACGTGCAGAGTTTACTTTGGTGTTAAATGCTGGCGCTGTTCTCGAAGATATAGACCAACTTGGGCTGGCTCACTTTAACGAACACATGGCTTTTAATGGAACTAAAAACTTTCCAAAACATGAATTAGTTAATTATCTTGAGTCTTTAGGGATGAAGTTTGGACCAGAGGTTAATGCTTATACCGGTTTTGATGAAACAGTTTATGGAATAAAAGTTCCTACAGACAATCCTGAATTTGTTGAAAAAGGTTTGCTTGTATTGTTCGACTGGGCTTCACAAGTATCTCTAGAAACTGATGAAATTGAGGCAGAAAGAGGCGTAATTCATGAAGAATGGCGTATGGGCCAAGGCGCAATGGATCGTATGCAACGTAAATATTTAACAGTTTTATTTCACAATTCACGATATGCAGAGAGACTTCCAATAGGCACAATGGAAGTTGTTGATGGCTGCGATCCTGATGCAGTACGTCGTTATTATCGTGATTGGTACCGCCCAGATTTAATGGCTGTTGTTGTTGTTGGAGATTTCGATGCTAAAGAAATGGAACAAAAAGTGAAAACATTATTTAGTAAAATTGAAAAGAAAGCTAATCCACGCGAAAGAATTTATGCCGATATTCCAGATCATGACGAAACATTGGTTTGTGTGGCATCAGATCCAGAATCTCCAGTTAGCATGGTTGAGATTTTTTACAAACACCCTATGCAGCCTAAAGTAACTGTTGCTGATTACCGCGATGATATGGTAGGAATGTTATTTAGTTCAATGATTTCAAATAGATTGTCAGAACTAACGCTACTCGAAAACCCACCTTTTGCTCAAGGTTTTGCTGCTTATACCGACTTTATCGGACCAAAATCGATGTATCTAAGTATTGGTGTGGTTCAGAATAACGATATTAAGAAAACGATGGAAGCTCTTGTAATGGAAAATGAAAGAATGAGACAACATGGTTTTACGTCATCTGAACTCGAAAGAGAAAAAGTGACACTCCTAAAGAGCATTGAAAAAATGTATAACGAACGCGACAAACAAAAATCAGAATCTTATGTTGAAGAATATAAAGCAAATTATTTAGCTCCTCACGCTCCTTATCCTGGAATAGATTATGAATATGAGTTGTTTAAAAAATATATTCCTACAATTACCGTAGAAGAAGTAAACGCATTTGCTGCTACAATGGTTACCGAGAAAAATGCTGTAATCGTTGTTTTAACTCCTGAAAAAGAAGGTTTTGTTGTTCCTAGTGAATCAGAAATATTAAAAATGTATCAAGAGGCTTCAAAAATTAGTGTAGATGCTTATGTTGACAAAGTTTCTGACAAACCTCTTATTAGTAGCTTACCTGCAAAAGGCAAAGTTGCTAAGGTCGTGAAAAATAAAGATTTAGGTTTTGAAACTTGGACTTTGAATAACGGAATTAAAGTAGTTATCAAAAAAACAGATTTTAAAGACGATGAAATTCTTTTCGAAGCAAAAAGTTTGGGCGGATATTCATTGTACGATCAAAAAGACGATATCTCTGCAAAATATGCTGCTGACATTGCTCAAGAAAGTGGATTAGGCGATTTTGACAAAGCTGAATTACAGAAATTTATGTCTGGTAAAAATGCAAACTTACAATCTTATATTGGAGAGATTTCAGAAGGATTCAATGGATCTTGCTCTGTTAATGATTTTGAACTATTACTTCAAATGATTCATGTTTCTTTCACCAAGCCTAGAGTTTCAGAATCTGCTTATAATTCATATATGAATAAGGAAAAGGGAATGCTTGAAAACTCAATGCTTGATCCACAATCAGCATGGTCAGACACTATGCGTTGGACAATGAGTGGAAACCATCCTCGCAAACGCCCTATCACTCCTGCAATTCTTGATGAAGCAAATTATAAACGCGTTAAATATATCTATAATCAAAGGTTTAGCGATCCAAGTAACTTTACTTTCTATTTTGTTGGTAATGTTGACCCTAAAGAAGCTAAAGTTCTAATTGAAAAATATCTTGGCTCATTACCTATGGTTGAAAAAACTGAGACTTTTGCTGATCTTGGAGTTAGATCTCCTAGAGGCATCATCGAGAAAACAGTTCACAAAGGAAAAGATGCAAAATGCATGGAAGTAATAAATTTCAGTGGAGCATTCGACTATACATCAAATAACCGCCTGGAACTCGATGCAATTTGTAAAATATTATCCACTCGCCTACTCGAAGAAATTCGCGAAAAAGAAAGCGGTGTTTATACTATCGGAGCATACCCTTCAAGCTTTAAAACAACTCACGAAGGCTATGTGGTAACTATTTTCTTCAGCTGCGATCCTGAAAGAGAAGAAGAATTGAGAGGCAAAATCTTTGGAATTATCAATTCGTTACAGGCTGATGGTTTAAATGCAACAGATATTCAAAAGGTGGTTGAAAAAGAAAGACGCGAGTTTGAAACTAACGTTAAAGAAAACAGGTACTGGAAATCTATGCTCGTTGAACTAAACGAAAATAAAATTACTGTTGATGATTATAAAAATTACATTGCTATGGTTAACAAGATTACAACCGAGACAATGAAAGCAGCAGCAATTAAATATTTCGACAAAAACAATTATGTCAGAATTAATTTGGCACCCGAAAAATAATATTAGAATAATGATAAGAAAAACCACCTCTAGGGGTGGTTTTTTTGTTTGGCTTTATTGTTCTCTGCTAAAAAACTAACATTCGGCATTTCCTCAATTCAGATTAGAAATATCCCAGCTTTTTAAACTTCTACTTTCTCACAAAAAATATTTCGATTTCTCCATATCTTAATGATAAAACTCGATTAGAAATTGCAGTTATTTTAAATGTATTTGAGCCAATGGTTAAAAATTCTGAATCTGCACTTAGCTCCCAACTAGTTGTTATAGTGTCCGAATCAACATAAGCCTTGGTAAGAGAATTATCTTCTTTAAAATTATAGACAGCATTTCTAAATTCAGTTGTTTGATTCTGAGAGTAATCCACATAAGTTTTAATCTCCCAATCGTGTTCTATCAGCAATTGTTCTGTTCTATTGAATTCATATTTTTCAGAACACGAGTAGAAAGACATTGAGATTAAAACATATATAAAAGGAAAAAAGAATCTTCGCGCACTTATTAAGTTTTTATATTTCATTATCATCGTTATAAAAAAGTTCGTTAAACAAATATGTGTTTTTTGCTCTCATACCCTTATCAGTTTCTTCGATATCGCAACATTCGCAATAAAAGTCATGCTGAAATACTAAAATCCAGTTATTTGCCGCTGCTTCGGCTAAAACTGAACGCTTTTCCTCAATACTTGTTAATGGAAAAACATCATAGGCCGAAATCCAAGCGAGTGGAATAGATGCTTTTGCAGGAATTAAATCACCAGCAAAAAACACTGGTTGTTTATCTGTATAAATTAAAGGTAACATAAGTCCAGCAGTGTGCCCATTAAATAATCGAAGCTCAATCACTTGCCCAATCATCATTATTTCATCCACTAAAATGAGTTGACTAGAGTTCTCAAGAATTTCAAAATTTTCTTTAATAAACGATGATTTTTCACGATAATTAGGCTGGTGGGCATTTTCCCACTGAAGTCTAGAAATATAATGGACGGCATTGGGAAAAGTCAATTCTCTCAAATTATCTTGCTTATTTAGTTTAGTTGTTCCACCACAATGATCGAAATGGAGGTGTGTAAGAACAACATGCGTAATTTGTTCTGATGAATATCCAGCTTGAATTAAATTTTTTTCAAGATTTTTACTATAATCAGTAGAATAACTTTCAGCAGTTTTATTGTCGGGCTCATCACCAATGCCAGTATCGATTAGAATAATATTTTTACCGTCATCAACAAGTAATGACCGACAAGAAGCATTGCACATATTATTTTCGTCAGCAGGATATTTCGTTTGCCATATCGTCTTTGGAACGACACCAAAATAAGCGCCACCATCTATTTTGAAGTCTGGAGTTTCTAGGACAATAATTTTCATAAAGATTTTGTTAAAATAATAAATCAAAAATAAATAAAAATAGCTAAGAGAATCATTTTTTTGTAATTTTGCAGCAAATATTATATTATGAGTGAACTTAATGAAATAAACAATAGGAAAAAAGATGCTACGACCAAAGTACTAATAATTTTAATTACTTTGATGACAATAGCAGTGGCTGTATTAGGTTTTGTACTGTATGATGTGTCGCAGCAGAATAAAACTATTCTTGTAAAAACTGAAGAGATTGTTGTAGAAAAAGACAATCTAAAAGCCCAACTTAATTCGCTTTTAGACGATTACGATTCTTTAGAAACAGAAAATGATAGTCTTAACAGTGAAATTTCAAGAGAAAAACAGCATATCGAGGCTTTGATTAAAGAACTTGATGGTGTTAAAAATTACAATTATGGCGTTCAGCAGAAATATGAAAAGGAACTTCTTTCTTTAAGAAATATTATGCGCCATTATGTTTATCAAATAGATAGCTTAGATCAGATGAATAAATTTTTAATTGCTGAGAATTTTCAGATTAAAGATGATCATGCAAGAATAAAATCTGAAATGGATGGCGTTGTTGATAAAAATGATGAGTTGGAACAAGTAATTGAAGGTGCAAGCGTAGTTAGGACATCAAATATCAATTTTACATTTTTAAACAGACGAGGCAAGGCTACCGAAAAATCATCCAAAGTTGAAAAAATTCAAACAGGATTTACATTAGTGGCAAATGATTTAGCTCAAACTGGTCCACGCAGAGTTTATTTAAGAATTATTCGTCCCGATGGATATGCGCTTTCTGGAGGTCAAACTTTCGATTACAGGGAGAAAAAAATAAGCTATTCTGCCTATAGAGATATTATTTACGAAAAAGAAAACCTTGCTGTTGTTATATATTACGATGCTACCGAATCTCTTAATTTAGGTAAATATATTGTGGAGATTTATATGGATGGAAATAAAATTGGAGAGAACTTCTTTACAATTGACAAATAATAGTAAAATTCAAAAATAAAATTGACAATTACGACATTCCTTAATTCAAATATGCCAATAGTTGAGAGGCAAACTGATTACAATCAGATTGTTATTTGTTTGTCGGCTTTTGTCGTTTTAATATTATTACTTGCTGTTAAATTGTTATTTAAAAATTATTTTAAGCATTTATTTATCAATGTTTTTCGAAACGATGTATCAGCAAAAAATCTAATAGAGTCGAATTCGGCAGGAAATCAAGCATCGTTTATTACAGGCATAATTGCAATTTTAAGCACAAGTTCTTCTATTATGGCATCTGCCGTTTACAGCAAAACACTTAACGTTTCTTTTGGCATAAAGCCAGCAGTAATGTTATTACTTATAATTGCATCTATTGTTACGTTTGTTGGTTTATATAAAATTAGTTTGTGGTTTTTAGGCTGGATTTTGGACATCTCAAACATTACGAAAACATATTCTGATATGACTTCAGATATATTTAGAGTAATGGGAATAATTATTTTTCCAATTTTTCTTTTGATTCCATTTTCCGATTTTTGGGCACAGAAAGCATTGATAATCAGCATTATGAGTATTGTAATACTGGCACTATTTGTACGGGTATATGGGTTTTTTAGTTTTTTAGTTAAAATTAAATTTTTTAATCATTATGCTATTTTGTATTTTTGCATTTTTGAAATCC
Source organism: Bacteroidales bacterium (assembly GCA_038319215.1). GTDB lineage: Bacteria > Bacteroidota > Bacteroidia > Bacteroidales > ML635J-15 > Bact-19. Next base: position 10,842 of record JBBQCZ010000073.1, read on the forward strand.
TACCCATTTTATTTATTGTTGATATTATAGGTAGAATTAAAGGTGTTTAAACTTAAAAAATTATACGAAGAATGAAGATAAAAAGCATTCTTGTTTCGCAACCAAGACCAGAAACAGAAAAGTCCCCATATTTCGACCTTGCTAAAAAGTATAACCTTAAAATAGATTTCCGACCATTCGTACAAGTTGATGGGATTTCAAATAAAGAATTTAGGAAAACAAGGGTTGACATCTGTGCTTATTCTGCAATTGTTTTTAACAGTAGAACATCTGTCGATCATTTCTTTAGAATCTGCGAAGAGCTAAAAATTACAATTAAAGATACATGGAAGTATTTCTGTATTTCGGAATCCATTGCTTTCTATTTGCAGAAATATGTGGTTTACAGAAAGCGCAAAATATTTTTTGGGAACGGAACTTTCGACGATTTAATGGATAGTATCAAGAAGTTTTCTGATGAAAAATTTCTAGTTCCACTAAGCGATGTTCATAAACAAGAAATACCTGATAAACTTACAAAAGCAAATATTGAGTTTAGCAAAGCCATTCTATATCAAACAGTTAGTGCTGATGTAACCGATTTAAAAGATATTAATTATGATATTATTGTCTTTTTTAGTCCAGCTGGCGTTGCCTCTTTGTTGCAAAATTTTCCAGATTTTATTCAAGGTGAAACTTGCCTTGGTGCATTTGGACCAGCAACCGCATTAGCAATAGAAAGTCATAAACTTAGACTCGATTTTCAGGCACCAGTTCCAGAAGCTCCATCAATCACAGCCGCTATTGAGCTTTTTGTTAAATTAAGGAACAAATAATACTCGTATTTCTTATGAATTGATATGCTTGAAAAAAAAAGAATTTTTACCCTAAAAAGAAACTCTGTTTTAAAACTTAAAGCTGAGATTCAGTTATTATTTGCTGAGGGTAAAAGGACTAATTATGGAATTTTTAAAAGCATTTCTCTACTCACATACAATTCAAGTCAAGCGGAGATGAAAATATTTATTTCAGTGCCGAAAAGACTTATTAATAAAGCTAGCGATCGCAACACCATAAAGCGCAGATTACGAGAAGCAATAAGATTAAATCAACTTGAAACTAAAAATTATTGCCTTACAAACAATATCATTCTTCATTTTGGTATAGTTTATTCAAAAGATTATGCCACAGATTATAATATTATTGAACAGAAAATAGTTTTATCTTTACAAAACATTTATGCCGAAATTTATGAAAATATTCAAAACACTTAAAGTTTTAATTGAAAAAATAACAAAAAATGGGATCTCACTTGGTGTAATTTTAGTTTTTGTATTAACCTCCTTCACTGTCACCCAAGATACCGATGATAATTTTGAAACGGTTAAAAATCTAGACATTTTTTATTCTCTTTACAAGGAAGTAAATCTGTATTATGTAGATCCAATAAATCCTGGAGACTTTATCAAGACAGGTATTGATGCCATGCTAAAAAGCCTTGACCCCTATACTGTTTATATTCCAGAATCTAAAGTTGAAGACATCAAGTTTATGACTACTGGTCAATATGGTGGGATTGGGTCAATGATTAGAAAAAGCGGGGAATATACAGTAATAACACAACCATATGAAAATAGCCCATCAGATAAGGCTGGAGTTGTTCCAGGCGACCTTATACTAGAAATAAACGATAGAAGTATTAAAGGAATATCTTCTGACGAAGTTTCAGAACTTTTACGTGGTGAGCCTAAAACAACTGTAAAAATTAAAGTTCAGCGTTTAGGAGTTGACAAACCAATGGACTTTAGCATTGAACGTGCCGAAATTAAAATGAATTCTGTCCCCTATTATGGATTAGTTGACGAACATACCGGATATATTCTGTTAAATGATTTTACAAATACTGCTGCGAAAGAAGTTAGCGAAGCATTTTCAAAGCTGAAAACAGAAAACAATATTTCGGCACTAGTATTAGATCTTAGAGGTAATCCAGGTGGATTATTGATTGAAGCTGTAAAAATTTGCAACCTGTTTATTGAAAAAGGAGAAAATATTGTTAGCACTAAAGGCAAAGTTGCTCAATGGGATAAAACATATACAGCTTTCGCTGAACCAGTCGATACAAAAATAAAAATTATTGTTCTTGTAAACAGAGGTTCTGCATCTGCGTCAGAGATTGTTGCTGGGGCAATTCAGGATTTAGACAGAGGAGTTATATTAGGGCAAAGAAGTTTTGGGAAAGGCCTAGTTCAAACGACAAGAGAACTAAGCTATAATGGCATCCTTAAAGTTACTACAGCTAAATATTATACTCCAAGTGGAAGATGCATCCAGGCGCTTGATTATTCTCACAGAAACGAAGATGGAAGCGTTGGTCATGTTCCCGACTCTTTAGTTTCAGAGTTTAAAACAAAAAACGGCAGAAAAGTATTTGATGGCGGTGGTGTAAATCCTGATGTAATTGTTGAACAAGAACTCTTAAGTAATATCTCTGTTAGCCTGTTAATGAAAAATCTTATTTTCGATTACTCGGTTAATTATAAAATGAAGCATCCATCAATTGCACAAGCAGATAAATTTGTATTTACAGATGCTGATTATCAGGACTTTGTGAATTGGGTTAAAGATAAAGATTTCGATTACGAAACGCAAAGCGAAGAAAACCTAAGATTGTTAGTCGAATCTGCCAAATCTGAAAAGTACTATTCTGAGGCAGAATCAGAATTGAATATTCTAGCAACAAAATTTGCTCACGACAAAAATAAAGACCTTATGATTTTTAAGGATGAGATTAAAGATCTTATTTCTCAAGAGATAGTTGTTAAGTATTATTATGAAAAGGGTGCTATCATTTACGGGTTAAAGAATGATCCTGAAGTTAAAAGAGCTCTCGAATTATTAAACGATGATAGCGGATTCTTAAAAATTCTCAGACCATAAAAAAAATCCGGTTAAAAATTTTAACCGGATTTTTTATTTTAGCCATTAAGGCTTTTTCTTTAAAAATTACTTTTTTACTGGTTCAGTTGTTTTTCCAGAACATCCAGAATGAGATTCTCCAGTTGTTTTTCCTGAACATCCTGTTTGTGTCTCTCCTGTAGTTTTACCGGAACAACCAGAATGTGTTTCACCAGTTGTTTTTCCAGAGCAGCCAGAATGAGAATCTCCTTCAGCAGTTTTGCCAGGACAGCAACCTTTTTTAGGAAGTGGTTTTGCCGCATATCCAACTTCTGCCAATGATGCGATAAGTTTGTCAACATCAGTGCGATCGTTACGGTATTTTATTGTAACGATGTCTTTTTCAAAATCTGTTGAAACAAATTTTACTCCTTTGGTGTAAGCCAATTGTTTTTTTACTTTGTCAGAACAATTGTTGCAATCTTGATTGCATGATAATGTTACCTCAGAGATGTTTGAACTTTGTTTTACTTCTTTTTTCGAAGTCATTTCCTGAGCAGAGAGACTAATGCTACCTGCAAAAACCATAGCGATTGCTATTAAAATTACTTTTTTCATGTTTCTAATTTTTAATTGTTAATAATACTATTTATTGTTCTCGGTTCAACTGTTCAACTGTTCATCAGTTTTACCAATTACCTTTTACTACTTACCTTTTACTACTTACCTATTACCACTTACCTATTACTTCTTACCACTTACCTTTCTCTCCCTTTATAGAAAATCTTATGCCAAAATAAAACTTCCTACCATGCACAGGTCCCCAAATTAGTGAAGAATCAAAATTATCTCCGTAAGGGTCATTAGCTGCGATAATTGGATGTTGTTGTGTGAAATTTAGCAAGTTTTCCGAGCCAACATAAACTTCCCATTTTCTGAAATATTTAGTTATCTGAGCATTTAAAATTGTATATGCCGGAAATTCCTTGGCAAGCTGATGTTCTACAGGTAATAATTCAGTCGATGGAATTCTTCCGCCTCCATTAAACTGTGTTGTAAAGTCAAATTGCCATTTCTCCAAAGGAGTTTTGTACGATAAGTTTATTAATCCTTTGTAACGGCTAGACAGCGGGTTTTCCATTAAAACGCCACCGATTGTTTGTTTTACATCGTTTAACCTATAAGCAATTGTAGCATCTAGTCCTTTTATTACTTGATATGTAGCTTCAATCTGATAGGTGTTTGAGTATGAGCGTCCTTCTAAATTGTAAAACTTAACTTGCCCAAATGTTTCGAAATCTGCAACTATCTGATTTTGGAATTCGGTTCTGTAAAACTCTGCATTTATTGCCATGTCGCGATCTCCAATCGGAATGTAGTATGTTAAGTTTGATCCAAAATTCCACGCCTCTTCAAGTTTTAAGTCATTTGCAATTGAGATTTCTCTCGATGAAGCTAATAAATAGCTGTTTTCAGCTAAAATGTTAGCTTTACGGAATCCACGACCAGCAGATGCCCGCCATGTTAAATTGCCGCTGATATTGTATTTGGCATTAAATCGAGGTGTAAATAACAAGCCGAATTCATTGTGGTAGTCGACTCTAACTCCAGCTATCAGATGAATTTTCTCGAATAAGGCTCCTGTGTATTGAAAATAAGCCCCGGGAACAATCTCGATGCTGCTCAATGAACTATCATTTAAAAACTGATTTAAGTTTTCATATTTTAAGCTAGCACCAGCATTATACTTATGATCTTCGTTTCCACCAAATGCTGATTGCCAAAGTAAATTTGCATATCCACTATATTGTTGAGCATCGAAAGTTGTTAAGCCATAGTACGAATCTTGATTGTGATAAGTGAAATTGGTGATTATTGCCAAACTTTGGTAGCCTTTCTCAGGAAATACATAACCCGTTTTGTAGAATGCCTCAACACGTTTTGAACCAATATAAATCCCATAGGGATTCGCGGCATCAAGTTGAGAATTATAAACATGACCAATCTGACCACTTTTTCTAGTTTCATCAATATATTTCACGCCAAAGCGAACTGTCCAATTTTTATTAAAGTAGTCCCATCTGTTAAAGAAATTATATTGATTCAACTTTGGAAAATCTAGAAAATTATCATTGTTATGATCAATTTCTAACAAATCTGTTTGAGCATGTGCAAAAAGCATTGTGCTCCATTTTGGGCTAATTTTAATTGCTCCGTCGATATTTGTCTCACTTTTTCCTGCCGAGCTGAAAAACTGATTGAAAAACAACAAGTCCGACTTTGCCGGTTTTTTGTATTCAACATTTATTTGACCCGTTACAGCATCATATCCATTAATAACTGCCGATGTTCCTTTTGATACTTGTATCGACTCCATCCACGGACCTGGAATATATCCCAAAGCGTAAGGTTGCGATAATCCGTAAAAATTGGGAATGTTTTCGGTCATCATTTGCACATATTTGCCTGCAAGCCCAAGAAGTTTAATCTGCTTCGCTCCAGTTGTAGCATCGCTGTACGACGCATCTACAGACGCATTAGTTTCAAAACTTTCCGACAAATTGCAACACGCAGCTTTGCAAAGCTCAGCTCCAGAAATTGTTTGTACACTTCCAACTTCCAATCTAGAATAGTGTGTTCCAACTTGGCGTTCTCCGATTATTACTTCGTCTAGAAAACGACTGTCGCTAAGCACTATTTCTAAAACTTCTTTTTCTGTTGAAATTTCTAATGTATCGGCATTATATCCAACAAAACTAAAGATTAACTTGTTTGAATTTTCTGGTTTTTCTAATTTAAAATTTCCGTTTTTATCGCTTGTCGTTCCAATAGTTGAATTCTCCCAATATATATTTACACCGAATAGTCCAACTTTTTTATTGTCCTGCAATTCATAAACTTTTCCGCTTACCTGAGCAGTACTAGTCGTAATTACAACAAGCATAAAAACAATAAAACCTGTTATTGTTTTCATTAAAATTATTTTAAATGATTACTGATTAAATTATCACTGAATTGAGTTCAGAAAATCAGCAAGCTATACGCGGAAAACAGAAATCACAGCACCAAAAATATAACTGCCGGCACTAGTAGAAATTAAAGGGGGTATTTTTAGTAAAACCTTTATTGGGTTTGTTGATCCAAAATCTTTAATTATTGCAGAATTGAAAATATTAAAATGGTTCAAAATATTGACAACTCTAATCTTTGCCACATTAGACTTTACAATTTTAAAAAATAACTGGTCAAGAGAGAAATATGAAATTTTTGTTTTACTCAAATGATCATCTTTTTGACAATCACAAGTTGCAGAGTGTGAAACGCAATTTTGGCATGCCTGATGCTCGTGGTTTATTTCTCCAAACTCAAAAAAAGCGACTTCGTTATGTTCTTCGTGGCAGCCAGAACAAAAATATTGCTCAAGAATAAAGCCATTACTAGATGCAAGCACTACCAGCGTTATCGCAAAAACAGATATGTTTTTTAAGAATTTCATATTTATATTCAACTGCAAAATTACAAAATAATCTCATACGCATAACAGTCTGTCTGACAAATTGTTAATCAATTAGGTATAAAAATACTAATTTAGAGTTTTTTACTTAAAAAGTAACAGTTTTGTCAGCCCAAACAACAAGATTTACACAATCGACCATTGTAGAAAGCGGGCAAGCTTCGGTTGAAGATAACTGACGTGATTTCAAACATGTTCCACAAGCCAATATTTCGCCGCCGATTTTGATAAAGGTTTTGAGCTGCTCATCAACATTGTATTTCTCGTGAGTTAGACCTTCACATTCAACAGCTTCACCCATTAAAAAAACCTTAGTTTCGTGTCCTTGGTTTTTTGCTGTTACTGCAAAACGAAATGCGTTCCACGCCTTTTCGTACTCTTTAGTTTCTAGAATTACTGCGATTTTCATAAGGGCTGATTTTTATTTAATTATTTCTACAAATCTACAAATTTTCTTTACTATAATTTCTAAATATTCGTGTATAATTTAGACTTGATTACGTAAAGAGTTTGAAAGTTTTTTTAAATATGCTGGATCAAATTTATAACAGAATTTACGATTTGCAGTATGCCCCCAATTGATCAGATTTTTGATGAAATACAACTCGTTATTAAGGCATGTTAAGCGATGCTCTAAAGTAACATACTTTGTATTATCCATAGGTTTGGTTGTGAAAATACAAAACCAAGTTAAATAGAATATTAAAAAAACTTTAATGACTATTTTGTAGCAATAGAGTTTTATTTCTTTCGTTTTCTTGAATAATTCTATTATATGTATCAGGTTGGGTAATTTTTAATTCTTGTAAGTTTTTTTCATATTGTTCTAAGCTCATTTTGTTTTCAGTATCCCAATAATTATGGATTTGATTCTTTATCGCATCAGAAACGCGAAGTTGAGAATATAAATTACCATCGATATGAGTCTCATTATTGTTTTCAGGAATAACTTCTGTTTTTGTTATGGCAAGCCAATTGAAAGAAAAATCTGTATTTGATTCTACAAAAAAACCTTCTGTTGTAGTTTTACTAATATAAAATCCTTGATTTTGCGAAGTTGCTGTAATAGTAATAATAGGAATGTTTCCTTTTAAAAATGTAATATATTCTGGCGAAAAACTAACCCAAACTCCAGAGTTCGCAGTTCCGAACAGCTGAGAATTGTTTAATTGCACCTGAATTTCTTGTACTTCTTTTCTTAAATATTTTACACCTGCAATAGCTAAAACTGCAGCCGAATAAATATTTACGCCGCTAAATGCATTGTCCTGTATATAATCCGGAGATTCATCAATCATAATGCCCAATGTTAGTTGGGGTTTATACTTGGTTTCGTAACCTTCAATAATTTCTGAAGTTTCACCTTTATATCTATAGAATGATGGATTAATTTTGTCGATATCAGACATAACAAGTTCATATAAATTATCATCAAGCACAACAATATCTTTCTTTTTCTTTCTGTCAGATGTATTAGTAAAATAATCTGCGTACATATAATACCAATCTC
>JBBQCZ010000074.1:0-18617 GCA_038319215.1 Bacteroidales bacterium
GAGAATGCAATTAATCCGATTGTTCTTAATGCATATAATCGCGAAGCAATTGATAGACTGCTTAATTTTAAATCACATGGAATACCAACCGAACAGTATCTTTTTGATATTTGGCAAATGGAATATATTGAGAATGGATTGAGGTAATAAATCAAAGAATTGTCCAATTCTGCCGCAGCAGACTGACAAATATTAAGCTCAAATCAAAGTCACGGTTAAAATTTATACTTTTCTACCAACGTACAAAATTTCTTGTTTGTCCAAACGGTATTTTTCAATTAATTCGGCAGCCACATGCTCTTTTATATCGAAATTCTCAACAGAAAAACCAGCTTTTTTAAGCCTTTCAGGATAATCCAACCCGTGCCATCTCACATGATCATATTGACCATAAATTTCTTCTCGCTGCTTTTCGGTTATGATGCTTTTGTCTTCGTGAGTCTCTGTATAGGTATAGTTTATTGGCACTTGGAGAATAGCTCTGCCACCAGGTTTTAGGATTCTTAGAACTTCTTTCATGGCATCGATATCGTTTTCAACATGCTCCAGAACATGGTTGCAAATTACCCAATCGTAAGTATTATCCGCCAATGGGATTTGCATAATATCAAAATGAATATCAGCAATAGGTGAAACCATGTCGGCAGTTGTATAATCAAGATTTTTTGCTGCTTTAAATTTTTTAATAAATGGTTGCTCTGGTGCAATATGTAAAACTTTATAATTTGCTGTAAAAAAATCGCTGTGCTTAGTTAGATAAATCCACATTAAACGATGTCGTTCAAGTGATAAACAAACAGGACAAAGTCGGTTTTCGCCAGCTTTATTGCCATAAGGTAACATTTTGCGAAAAGTATGTTCACAAACTGGGCATTCGTGCTTGTTTCCCATATAAAATGGTCTAATCAAAAAAGAAAATAGCTTCGAAAACCTAATCAATATAGGTCTAGGTATATTTCTGACAAAAAATCTAATTAATTTTCTCATTTCTCAATTGTTATTTTTTCAGTATCTTCAGTTTCTATATTTACTTTTATCAAATAATCTGAAAGTACGTACCAAATATAGATTTTAATATTTACATATCCCATTTCAGCTAAAAGATTTGCATATTCTTTTGTCTGACTAATGTATTTTGCACTTTCCGAAAATCCAAATTTATAATCAACGATTATTATTTCATCAGCCGATTCCATAATTCTATCCGGACGTCTTAAAAATCCGTTTTTAGTTATAATTTCAGCTTCATTATTTACTTTATAAGTTCCATCATACCACGATTTTATAATTGGTGACGAAATAATATTTCTTATTTCATTTGAATATTCCACAACATCAGATTCTCCAATTAATCCCTTTGCATAAAGGTCTTTTACGGCATTGTCAATATCAGATATCTTTTTTATATTTTCAAAAATCTTATGATAAACTATTCCTTTGTGCACTAAAGATTTAGAAGACGCATCAACCTTATCTCTATCGAAAAACGATTTTACTTTAATGTGTTTTTTTGGAACAAACACTGGATAAGATTTAAAATACCCATGATTATCTTCTGTTTTTTCGGCCATTGTTATTTTGCCCAAACTGTATTCTGTACAATTAAAGTTTTCTAAAACAGAAATCTCAGGCTCTGAATTTGTTATAAATTCTGGACCTTGAATTACATTTTTTAATACAGACGAGATTTTAGAAAAGCTAACATCTGCTGCATTTGGAACCGACACAAACAAACCTTTACGGGCTCTTGTAAATGCAACATACATCATATTAAAAGATTCAACTGTTTGTCTAAATTTATGAAAATAGTAAGTATCGCTAAAAATACTTTTTTCGGTTTTCCCATCGAAGTTTACGGGCCAAACTGGTAAAGCATCAAAAGGTGCGATATTAGTTTCTGCCCAAATCATATCACCAGACTTGTGCAATTCCCAATTACAAAATGGAACAAAAACAAAGTCGGCAGCTAGTCCTTTTGATTTGTGGATGCTAATAATGTTTAATGCATTTTGTTTTTCAGGGATTTTTAAATTCTGCTTTATTCCTTTTTCGTCCCAGAATTCCAAAAAGCTTTCTACTTCGGCTGTATGTTTTAAACCAAATTCGTGCACAATATCACGGAATGAGTTCAGAAATGGAATATTTTCTTCTTTTTTATTTAGCCCAAGATCTTCGATAATAATATCGGTTAAATCGTGCAATAATTTCTGACGAAAGTTTACTTGTAAAGGCTCAATTACTTTTTCAAGTTTCGAAATAAAATCGATATGATTAAATATGAGATCGTCAGTTGTGTTCATTTCTGAGTTCAAATAATAAATATATCCGGCTTCGTTAAGCGACAATTTATCATTTTCGTTTAGCAAATATTTAAAACAAGAAATTATTAGCTGTACTGCTTTATTCGAAGATACAAACAAAGCATCAGAAGAAATCACATCGTAAACTATCCCTGGTTTTGCTTCTGAGGATTGCGAATACTGAATTATTTCTTTCGCAATTCTCGATCCTTGATCATTTGTCCTAACAAGAATCATTATGTCGCCAGGCTTGTGATTATTTTCCTGCAATTCCTCAATTTGATTAATCATCCTTTTAATAATCTGCGATTCTATTGAAGTTTCAGAGTCTTTCGTCTGTTCAAAAATGCTAAGTTTTACAATTGACTCAAAATTCTTTTTTACGTTTTGGGTGATATTATTGTAAATTGAATTTTGCAGTAAATCGCCTGTGTATTCGATTAAATTTTCGGGATATGTCTCTTTTATTGAGTTCGCTATTGTTTGAGCTGCTGTTTTAAAGAAAAAGTTATTGAACTCAACAATGGTTTTTCCGCTTCGCCAATTGTCGTCAAGCGAAATATGTTGATAATAGGATTCGAACTTCTGCTTTACTTGATAAGCTAGCAAACGCCAATCGCCACCACGCCAAGCATAAATTGATTGTTTTACATCGCCCACAAGAATGTTTACATCTTCTGGTTGTCCCGACGATAAACTTTCGAGCATAAGCGGGTAAAATGAATTCCACTGAATACTACTTGTGTCTTGAAACTCGTCGATAAGATAATTTTCGTAAAAGCTACCTGTTTTCTCATAAATAAACGAAGAACTGTTTTGACGAGCAATCTCCGATAAAAAAACCGGAACTTCCGAAATTAGGAATTTGCCTTCGTCGTTTAAATATTTATGAATTGTTTGTAGTCCATCGTTTATCAGGGCAGCATAATTGAGATGTTTTTTTACAATAATGGTGGTTACGTAGGACTTATATTGCTTGTTAAAATACTCCGACAATAAAATGCATTTTTTAATAAGCTCGGTGGTTGCTGTCTTATGTGGTTCTTTGCTAAGATTTGCTTTTGTAAGCCATTTTTCTTCTACTTCAATGTCCTTAAAATGTTTGGAACTATCAATGTCGATGCTATTTTCAAGAAATTCATAAGTTCGGATTATTCTTTTTATTATCGCCCGCATATTTCCTCCACTAAAATCTTCGAGGCCAAGATTGTATTTGATTAAAATACCAGAAAGTTCATCACAATAAATCTTTATCTGTGATTTAAATTCTCTCTCGATTTTAGTTAAATCTTTTTTAAAAGCAGCAACTTTGTGTTTGTCTGCGAAAAATTCGTTGTATTCTACTTCATAAGATCTATAGTCGGATTCGATAACTCTTTTAAGAAATGATTTTAAATCTTTACGAAAATCCCATTTTGAGAGATTTTCCATTTTCTGCTCAACTAGACTAATGATATTCTGCTTTAACTCTGGGTTGGTATTACTACTTTCTAGCAAATTATCAACAGCTAAATTTATAACATTCTCAGTATCTAGTTCTATCTCGTAATTATATTGAATGCCAGTTTCTCGGGTAAAATTCCTAAGAATTTTTTGAAAAAAACTGTCGATTGTTGATACAGAAAAGAAAGAATAATCGTGAAGCATTTCGGTAAAAATCTGTTTCGCTCTTATCTTTACCATGTCGTTGCTCAACTTGGTATGTTCTGTAATTTCGGCAATTCTATTACCTGGATTTTCGTTTATGATAGCAGCAAGTTCATCAATAATTCTGCTTTTCATTTCGTCGCAAGCTTTATTTGTAAAGGTAACTGCGAGAATATTCCTATATGCTTTCGGCTTCGAAAATAGCATTAAAATGTAGCGACCGGCAATACTATGCGTTTTACCAGAGCCAGCCGAAGCCGAATATACAAGGAGTTGTCCCATTACTCGGGCACATTAATTTCTACTGATTCACATTCTATTACAACAGCATCGTAGGTCCATTCTTCTGGGAAAGCAAGACATTTTACTGTGTAATTCCCAACAGATTTATTTATACTTTTTGTTTCACCTACAAGCAAATCGAAAACTTTCCCATTGTCAATAAAAACCTCCAGGCTGTTGGAAGTGTTATTTGTAACAAAAACTTCGCCTGTATGCTGGAGTTCACAAGTCTCTTTTACTCGACATGAAAAAAGAAAAATAGAAGCAATAATTAGTGAATAAATAACTACTTTCATAATGTATTATCTGTTGTTAATTTACGTTAAATTTAATGTTTCAAAGTTATTAAAAAACGTGAATACAGCAAAATCATTGTTCGATAAAAAAAATAATCAAGTAGTTTGTAACTGCGCCTTTTTTTTTGCAGGTTTAAAGCGGATAAAGATTGACCAGAGCAGCATTAGCTTTAATCAAATATTAATTTCGTATTCTTTCCAGACCAAATCATCACTTTTTAACAAAACATAAATAAAATTTTCTTCAGCTTTTCAAAAAAATTCCTACATTTGTAAAAACTAAATACAAAAAAAGAATGGAAAACTCTAAATTCTCAAAAATCGCATTAATCATCAGTGGTATTGCTTTAGCTACTAGTATTGTTGTATTGGTAATTTCTTTAACTGGAAACAAAGGCGGGTCCGATTCCAAAAATTCTAATCCTGGCACAATAACTAAAGATTCCGCTGGATTTGCAAATATTGCTTATGTAAATCTCGATACACTTTTATTAGAATATAAATATTCAATTAAATTAAACGAAGATTTTTTAACTGAACAAGCAAAAGCACAAGGAAATTTAGAAGCTAGAATGAAGGCTTTTGAAACAAAATACAATGCTTTTCAAGAAAAAGCACGCTTAGGTAGTTTTATTTCTCAGGCAAGCATGGAATCTCAACAAAATGAATTAGTACAAGAACAAACTAATATTCAAAAATTACAAGAAGATCTTAGCCAAAAACTAATGGAACAACAAACGGCGTTAAATGCGGAGTTGTACGACACTGTCATGAGTTTTGTAAATGAATATAACAGCGATGGTCGTTATATGCTAATTCTTGGAAATGCTGCAGGAAGCAGTATTTTATATGCAGAACCAGGAATGGACATTACCCGCGATGTTTTAGAACAATTAAATGCAAGATACACTAAAACACAGTCGGGTAAATAGTCTGATATGAGTTTTGCGCAAAATTACTTCGGACGGTTTAAAACCGGAGACAAAATATTTAACACTGATCCCTGTTCTAATACGGGGATTATTGTTGTTATACCATGCTATAACGACAGTTTTATTTTCGAAACTCTGAATTCACTCAACGAGGCTAAACCTGCTTCTGTTAAAACCGAAGTTATTGTAATTGTAAATTCAGGCGAAAATACTCCAGAGGAAATTGTAAATATAAATCGTGACATTTTTGAAAAACTTCAAGTTTGTCAAGAAACAGAAGTTTATAATAACTTTAAATTACTTATTCATCTTATCGAAAATACACCTAAAAAATTTGCAGGAGTTGGCAATGCGCGTAAAACTGGAATGGATGAAGCCGTTCATCGCTTTAATTCAATTGAAAAACCTGACGGGATAATAATTTCGCTTGATGCCGATTGCCTTGTAAGTAAAAATTACTTCGAGAGCATTGAAAATTATTACAGTCAAAATAAAAAATCGGGAGCCTGCACTTTGCAATTCAAACACGATTTTGACACCGACAAATTCGATAATAATGTAATTGATGCATGCAAACTTTATGAAATTTATCTGAGATATTTTAGGTTGTCCCTCAAATTTTGCGAGTTCCCCTACCCTTTGCATACAATTGGCTCATGTTTTAGCGTAAAAGCCGAATCTTACATTAAAGCTGGTGGAATGTCGCAGCGACAAGGAGGCGAAGACTTTTATTTTTTGCATAAACTCGCTCCGATGACAACTGTGGGAACGATTTCCGAAACTTTGGTATTTCCTTCACCACGAATATCGGACAGAGTTCCTTTCGGCACAGGACCAGCAGTGAATAAAATTATCAACGAAAATCAGTTTTTAGTTTATAATTTCGAGCTTTTCCAAATACTCAAAAAATTCTACAGCAATTTCGAAAGTATCTATGATAGTAAATCTAATTTTTTATCAGCAATTCCAATGGAGATAATCCATTTTACTGATAAAAACACACTCGAAACAACAATAAACGAATGCAGACAAAACACAAATAATTTAAGTGCATTTATCAAGCGATTGTTTTCAAAATTCGACGCATTTTTTGCAATAAGATTTTTAAATTCATTCGATACGGACAGCAATTTTCCGCCAATAGATGTAATTACAGCATGTACTATGCTTTTTCATGCTCTAAATATTGATAATAATTATCAAACTATTGATGAATATTATGATGCAATTTTGTTGATTGACAAATAAACCAATTGAATAATAATTCGCTATTCAAAAATCGTTTTTTTCCTCTGCGAACTCGACTTTCCAACGTCCGACCAAAGAAGGTTCCCGAGAAACATTCGGGACTGGCTTTGGAAACGTCGAAGAACGTCAGAAGTTTGATTCTCTAATCAAACCGTTTGAAATAAAACCTACAAATTGTCTGAATTTTTTATTTCAGGTATGCGATGTTGTTGTCCTTGACGCTTAAACTTCGTTCAGCGCAACGCTTTTCGATGTCCGACCAAAGAAGAACTTGGAAACAAAACAAAATTCCATTTTTTTATCTCCCAAAATTTTCCGTTCTTTACGAGTTAAATTTTTACAGATGCAAGTTCAGGATAAAATATCATTAAGAGGAGTTCGGGTTCACAATTTAAAGAATATTGATGTAAATATCCCTCACGGAATGTTGGTTGTTGTAACAGGATTATCAGGTTCTGGCAAATCATCACTTGCTTTTGACACTTTATTTGCCGAAGGACAACGTAGATATGTTGAAAGTCTTTCATCTTATGCTCGTCAGTTTTTAGGAAGAATGAACAAACCCGAAGTTGATTTTATTGACGGCATTCCTCCCGCTATTGCAATACAACAAAAAGTAAATACTCGCAACCCTCGTTCTACTGTTGGCACATCAACAGAAGTTTACGATTATATAAAATTACTATTCGCCCGAATTGGCAAAACAGTTTCGCCGGTTTCAGGAATTGAGGTAAAACGTCACTCTGTTGCAGATGTGGTTGATGCTGTTTCAAAATTTAACGATGGAACAAAAGTTCTTATTTGTTTTCCATACCGTTTTAACGAAGTTCAAAGTATCGAAAGTCAGCTCGACCAAATAATGAAACAAGGTTATACACGTTTGGTCTGCGATGCTGAAATTATAAAAATTGAAGATTTTGCAAAAGACAGCTCCAAGCATAATATTGCAGAAATACGAATTGTGCTCGACAGAATTGTTGTAAAATCGGAGGATAATTTAAGCTCACGAATTGCCGATTCTATACAGACAGCATTTTTCGAAGGCCATGGCGACTGTTGCATAATGGCAATTGAAGACGATAACACGCAGAACCTAGAATTCTCGAACCGCTTTGAAGCTGATGGAATCGAATTTGAATTACCAACTGAGCACATGTTCAGTTTTAATAATCCTATTGGTGCCTGTCCTCTCTGCGAAGGATTCGGAAAAGTTCTAGGCATTGATGAAGATTTGGTTGTTCCAGACAAAAGCCTGAGTGTTTACGACGATGCAGTAATGTGCTGGAAAGGTGAAGTAATGCAGGAATGGAAACATGAGTTCATTAGAAAATCTGCAAAATTCCAGTTCCCTGTACATCGTCCATACTACGAACTTACCGCCGAACAAAAAGATTTTCTTTGGTATGGTAGCGATGAAGTATCAGGAATCCACAACTTTTTCGATCATCTTGAAACGAAAAAACAAAAAATTCAATATCGGGTAATGATTTCTCGCTATCGTGGAAAAACTACCTGTCCCGATTGTAAAGGTAAAAGATTAAAAAAAGAATCACAATATGTTAAAATTTATGGCAAATCAATAGGCGATTTAATTGATATTCCTATCGATGATTTACTAAAGTTCTTTGCTAAAACAGAATTTTCAGATTTTGATCTTGGTGTTGCCACAAGACTTTTAGATGAAATTAAACTAAGATTAGAGTCCATTATTGATGTTGGCTTAAGATATCTCACACTAAATCGTTTGTCTTCAACTTTGTCGGGTGGCGAATCGCAAAGAATAAATCTGGCTACTATTTTTGGTTCTGGATTAGTTGGATCTCTGTATATTCTCGACGAACCTAGCATTGGACTTCATCCACGTGATACACAAAACCTGATTAAAGTTCTGAAAAACTTGCGCGACAGAGGCAATACAGTAGTTGTGGTTGAACACGACGAAGAAATTATTCGTTCTGCCGATTATATTATTGACATTGGTCCTTTAGCTGGAAATTTTGGTGGTGAAGTCGTTTTTGCTGGAGAACTTGATGATATGATAAAATCGGCAAATACTCTTACTGCAAAATATTTAAAAGGTGAACTAAAAAATCCTGTAAATATAAAACCTACTCCTTGGAAAAACTATATTGAAGTAATTGGAGCGAGATACAACAATCTTAAAAACATAAATGTAAAATTCCCACTTGGTGTTATTACGGCAGTTACGGGCGTTAGCGGATCTGGAAAGACCAGTCTAATAAAAGGAATTCTTTACCCTGCATTAAAGAAGCAACTTGGTCACTTCTCCGACATAACAGGCGAACATACCAGACTTGCCGGAGATTATCACCTTACAGGAGATATCGAATATGTTGATCAAAATCCAATTGGAAAATCGTCGCGTTCAAACCCTGCAACTTACATTAAGGCATTTGACGAAATAAGAAAACTGTTTGCAGACCAAAAACACGCAAAAGCAAATGGATATAAACCATCACATTTCTCGTTCAATGTTCCTGGAGGTCGTTGCGAAGTTTGTCAAGGTGAAGGCGAAATAACTGTCGAAATGCAGTTTATGGCGGATGTGCATTTAATTTGTGAAGCATGTAATGGAAAAAGATTTAAAGAAGAAATTCTGGATGTAAAATACAGAGAAAAAAATATTTTCGATGTGCTCGAAATGCCAATTTCTGAGGCTGTAGCTTTTTTTGCAGAAGGAATGAGTAGAACTGAGAAGAAAATTGCTGATTTATTACAAAACTATTTAGATGTTGGATTAGGATATGTGAGACTAGGACAATCATCAAATACTTTAAGTGGTGGCGAAAGTCAACGCATAAAACTTGCTAGTTTCTTAAGCCATGAAAAGTTAGCTCCTGCAATTTTTGTTTTCGACGAACCAACAACTGGTCTTCATTTTCATGATATCAGCAAATTACTTAAATCTTTCGAAAAAATGAGAGCGAAGGGACACACACTCATCATTATCGAACATAATCCAGAAGTAATAAGATTTGCCGATTGGGTGATTGACCTTGGACCAGATGGCGGCGACAAAGGCGGACACCTCGTTTTTGCCGGCACTCCTCAGGATTTAAAAAATTGTAAAGAATCTGAAACTGGGAAAGTTTTATAAATAAAATAAAATTGATATTGCAAACGTAAATACGCTAACATATTAGTTTAGATAATGGAAAAGCACACTTCAAGTCAGAAAATAAATAGAAAAAAATCACTATCAAATGTGATTTCAGATTTTTTAAACAAAAAAGCAACTTGGAAATCTATTCTTATTTTATTAGGATTAACAATTATTTTTAACCTTGTGATATTCCCATTGTTACAGTCAGAAAATCAAGATATTACAATCCTCGACTCTCAATTTTCCTATACATCGAAAGAAGCATATAACATTTTAGCAAAATACAATAGCGAAGAACTAAAACAATATTTTATTGTAGAACTAACAGTGGACTTAATTTATCCAATTATTTACACAATGTTTTTCAGCTTTTTAATTTTCAAATTGTCGAAAAAAAGCTATCTTTCCTTGCTCCCTCTTTTAATATTGCTTTCAGATTATTTTGAGAATATTGGTATAGCTATAATCATTGATTATTACCCACAAAAAATGCCAAGCTTTGTAACTTTAATAAGCTCATTCACAACTTTAAAATGGACTTTAGTAGCAATATCGATTTTAATAATTTTTGCATTGTTGATACAGAAATTACTTAAGAGAATTCGGTTATAAGGATTAATAAAGCCTATAGCTTTACTTTTAAAAAAGAATTTTCAATTTTTTTTCAGGAGATTAAAACTGAACAGAAACTTTAAAAATTGGATTAGGATATGGGCTTATCCGAGTTTCATTAAAATTGTACAATAACATAACCAACATGTAAGATTTTGGACCAATTGGAGATTGAAAGGCAATTCCACCCATTGGAGTTCCTACCCATTCTATCGAGGTGCCCGGAAAATCGTAGTAATTACTAATATTCATCGCACTGTATTCGCCATAAAGTAAAACACCTACTCCATTATAAAAAGGCAAAACTTCGCCAATATTTTTAATAACAGTATAACTTGAGAAGATACTAGCTCCATACATACTTCCTTTATAATTGTAAAAACTATAACTAGCATAAGTGTAATTAATTCCTAATCCAGCAGAAAGACGATTTGTAAGTCTGTATCCTAATACAGGATTTAGAGCCACATAAGTACTAGAGCCTAAAGATAATCCAACATTTCCGCCAAAAAATATTCGTTGCTTAGCGGTGGGATTACTTTCAAGATATTGCGCATTTACTTTTCCAAAAAAAGCAAATAAAAAGAAAATTGAAACTATTAAAATTATTGATTTCTTCATTTCTGTGGATTATTAGGTGACTTTAAACTTTTATCATTACTAAGAATTGCGCGGTAAAATACTTCCTCAATATTAGTACGTACATTCATTTTAATAATTTTCCAATTTTCAGCATTTTGATAAACACGATTTGAATTAAAGACATAAACAAGATCATAATATGGATCCGCCCAAACCATTGTTCCTGTATATCCGCTGTGTCCATATGCAAGATTTGAAGCAGAACCGCTTCCTAATCCTTTTGTAGTGTCGCCTGGTTGAGGTTTATCCCAAGCTATTCCACGCCGACAAACAGTAGAGTCAAATTGGTAATTAGTAAACAAATCGACTGTTTCTGGTTCAACATACCGAATTCCGCCATATTCACCTTTATCCAAGTACATCTGCATCATTTTTGTAACATCGTTGGCCGAAGCAAACAATCCGGCATGACCAGAAACGCCACCTAGCATTGCAGCACCTTGGTCGTGAACGTATCCATGTATTTGCTGCTTACGGAATATTAAATCATTCTCCGTAGGTGTAATTAAAGATTTATCAAATTGTTGCAAAGGATTATAACACATTGTCCAAGCTCCCAATGATGAGTAAAATGTATTGGATAAATACTCTGTATATTTTTTTCCACTTGCTTGCTCGATAAAAATAGGGAATAAATAAAAACCTAAATCCGAATATACGTATTTTCCTTTAGTATTATTATCCGATTTTCTTATTGATTCAAAAATGCTATCTCTGAATGATGCTGAAATATACATTCCATCTGCCACCTGAACAGAAAAATCGTCCGAGGAAACTGAACTGTAATATTTTGCTCTTTCGGTTTCAGTTTTAACAGTCTCCTTGTAAAATGGAATCCACGATTTAAAACCGGCTCGGTGCGTTAAAATGTCGAAGAAAGTAAAATCTGCTTTATCTGAATTTTGTAATTCACTTACATATTTCGACAATTTATCATCAAGACTAAACTTCTTTTCATCATATAGTTTCATTAGAGATGGCGTTACTCCCATTACTTTAGTAACTGATGCTAAATCGTAAAGGTCTAAATCTTTTACCGCAATTACCTTTGAATCAGTATGATAGCCAAAAGATTTCTGATAAAAAACGATTCCTTTTCTGGCTCCAACAATTTGTGCTCCCGGAAATGCACCAGCTTTAATTGCATCATCCATAATTGAGTCAACTTTATAAAGCCAACCAGAATCTACGCCAGCTTCTTCTGGCACTCGGGTATATTTTAAACGAATTTTTTCTGTGTCAAATCCACATCCAACTGAGAATTCTGAGCTTGCAGTAACTGGCAATCTGCCCAAAGCAGGAATTCCACCAAAAACTAATTGAGCAGATAAATCGTTTGTTATTTCCCAATCGTTGTACGAAATAATTATAGCACTACATTTACCAGCATTTTTGAAATATGCTAAACTATATGGATTAGCAAAAATATCGAGAATTAAATTAGTTTTCAAGGATAAATCGTCAACAAACTGTACTGTTTCACCAGTAATACCAAACTTCTTGCTTGCTGTTCGATTAGTATTATGTATCCCAGCAATCACAACATCATATTCTCCAAGTAGTTTCAACAAACCATCTTTTCCATATTTTGAAACAGCAGTAGAATAAATAAAATCATCGGTTTTTGCGTAATATTTCATTCTATTTTGAAAACTGCTTAATTCTTTAGTCCCAAAACTTATAGTTGCAATCTTTAGTGTATCGAGATTTTTAATAGGAATAATTTTATTATTATTCGACACTAGAGTGATTGCATTTTCAATCAATTTTTGCTGCATTAATTTAGCATCCTGACTATTCAAGTCTTCATACAGATTATCAGTCGAAATAGGCTGAAAATTATTTAGTCCAACCCAATACTTTGCCATTAAAACCTTTTTGCATCTAGCATCTATTTCATCTTGTGTAATTAGTCCCTGTTCAATTGCTTTTTTAATTTCTCCAATTACCAATTCAATGTCGTTAGGAAATAGTAAAATATCATTTCCTGCAATTAGAGCTTTAACATCTGCCTCTCCTGGTTTAAAATTATTTGCAACACCACCCATATTCATGGCATCGGTAAAGATTAATCCCTTAAAACCAATATCTTCTTTTAGTAATCCAGTAACCGCTTTTGGCGATAAAGTAGTTGGAGTATTTTTCGATGAATCAATTGCTGGTACAAATAGATGAGCAACCATAAAACATCCAATTCCTTTTTTTGTCAAATACCTAAATGGATACAATTCTATTGAGTCCAACCTCTGCATGCTATGATTTATTACTGGTAAGGATTTATGAGAATCGACATCTGTATCGCCATGTCCAGGAAAATGTTTGCCAGTTGCCAAGACTCTATTATCTTGCATCCCCAGCATATACTGATAAGATTTTAATGCAACATTATATTTATCTTCACCAAAAGACCTATCGTTTATAACAGGATTGGCAGCATTATTATTTACATCGCAAACTGGAGCAAAATTCACGTGCACTCCTACCCTTTTTAACTGTCTGGCAAATTCAACGCCCATTTCATAAATAAGCTTGTCATTTTGAATTGCTCCTAGCATCATTTGTCGCGGATACAAAACTGTTGAATCTAGGCGCATACTTAGAGACCATTCTGCATCCATAGAAATTAACAATGGAACTTTGCTTATGCTTTGATATTTATTCACTAATCTTACTTGACGATAAGGACCTCCCTGCATAAAAATCAAACCACCAATTCCATAATCCTCTATTAACCTAGAAATATATTGTTCTTGCTCAATGCCTTTATTGGAATATGCCTGAACCATAAGTAGCTGCGCAATTCTTTCATCTGGGCTCAAACTATTAAAAACAGAATCTACCCAAACAGAATCCGCCGAATAAAAAGGAGGATCAATTGTGTTTAAGCCAGAACTAAGTTTATAATCTTCAAGAGAAAACTTTAGATTTAACACACTTAAGGCAATTGTAAACAAAACTATTCCTGAAATTCTCCACATAATTTATTTTTTTTTACAAATTTCTTTATTTTAACACTAAAAAACCTATTTTTATGGAAAGTTTTTTAACATACAAACGTTAATTGCATTTAATAAATTATATTTTTGCTCCAACAATAAATCTCAGTTATACAATGTATTATGAGTAATAATCAAGATAAAATAGATTACAAAGAAGAATTAGAAAAATTACGTGAAGAAAACAACCAATTACGCAATAAACTGGATAGAATTGAACAACTTTTCCAAAATACTACAATTGGCATGTATCAAACGACACCAGCAGGAAAAGTTACTGAGGTAAATGAGCCATTAATAAAACTGTTGGGTTTTGATTCTATTGAAGATTTGCAACAAAGCAATCTTGAAGATAATGAATTAATAGAATCGTTAGACAGAGTAATATTTAAAGAAAAAATAGAAAAATATGGAAAATTTATTGGTCATGAAACTCAATGGCTAAAAAAAGATGGGAGCTATATATATATAAGAGAAAGTGCAAGAGCAATAAAGGACGACAATGGAAAAACCCAATTTTATGAAGGAACTGTCGAAGACATAACTGACAGAAAAATTAAAGAAATAGAATTAATTGAAAGTGAAGAAAAATATAGAAAATTAATTGAGTTAATGCCTAGTGGAGTTGTTATTCACAAAGACAACAAAATAATTTATGCAAACGAAGCTATCGCTAGAATAGTAAAAGCCAAAAGTAACAAAAGTCTAATTGGCAAAAATGTTTTCGATTATATTCACAAAAGCTTTCACAAATTAATTATTTCCAGATTATCAAATAGTTTGGAACAAAATACCATAGCTGAACTAACAGAAGAAGTTTTTATTACAGAAGCAGGAGTTGAAATAAAAGTAGAAGCAAGTACTGTTCCATTTGAAATGAATGGAAGTACGCATTTTTTAACTGTTGTAAATGATATTAATGAAAGAAGAAAAATTGAGCAAGAAGTAAAGCTTTCTGAAATTACTTATCGTGGAATGTTAAACAGTATTTCTGAAGCTATCTTCATTCAGGATTTAGATGGAAGTTTTATTGATGTAAATAAAACAGCAGAGACATTGTACGGATACGAGCATAATTTTTTCATCAACAAATCCCCAATTGATTTATCGGCGGGCGCGAAAAACGATTTTAAAAAAATAAATAAAGCTATTTCAGATGCTTATGCGGGGATACCGAGAACATTAAAATTCTGGGGTAGGAAAGCGGATAACACAGTTCTTCCAACAGAAGCTAGCCTAGTTTCAGGATTGTACTTTGGAAAAAAAGTTATTATTGCGGTTGTAAGAGATATTACCGAAAGAATTAGCAACGAACAAAAAATGATTGAAAGCGAAAAAAAATATCGCGATTTAATTGACTTTGCTGTAGGTGGAATCTTGCTTGGATCATTAGATGGATATATTCTTGAGGCAAATTCTCACATTTGCACCTTAATGGGAAGGGATAGAGAAAGTATTATCGGAAAACATATTTCTGATGGTTTTTTTACTCAAGAAAGCCTAAATAAATCGCCTCTTATGTTCGACAAATTAAAAATGGGCATGTCGGTAATAAATGAAAGAGAAATAATTCGTCCCGACGGTAGCCTTGTGCCTATTGAAATGCATACTAAAATGATGCCCGACAATACATTTCAAACTATTTATCACGACATCTCGGAAAGAATATTAAAAAACAGATTATTACTCGATGCAAAAGAACTATCAGACAAGTTAAACTTGAACAAAGAAGCTCTTTTGAAAGCAATGCCCGACAAATTATACTCTTTCAGAAGTGATGGGAAAATTCTTGAATTTTACTCAAATTACAATAATGGCACTTTTAATACTACTCCAGAGTATGTTAATAAAACAATCAGAGAAGTCTTCCCAACATATCTAGCAAATATGACATTTGAAAATATAACTAAGGTTCTCAAAACCCAAGAAATGTCGATGTATACTTATGAGTTTATCCAGGACGACAAAACACTGTATTTTGATGCAAGAATGGTTTATATTAATGATGAAACGGTATTAACTGTTGTTCGAGATATTACTGAGAGAACAATTCTTTTAAAGGATTTGAGCAAAGCAATAATAAAAGCCGAAGAAAGCGACAGATTAAAAACTGCTTTCCTTGCAAATATGAGCCACGAAATTAGAACGCCAATGAATGGAATTCTAGGCTTTACAGATTTATTAAAAGATGAAGTTAGTCCTGAAGAAAAACAAGAATATCTTGAAATAATTGAGAGCAGTTGCAATCAATTACTGTTGATTTTAAACGACATTATGGAAGTTTCAAAAATCGAAGCTGGAATTATTAATAAAAAAATTGAATCAATTGTAATTAATGATTTCCTCCAAAATATTTTTTACGAAATGCAAGGCTTGGTTCCCAAAGACAGAGATATTGAATTTAGGCTTTCAGAAAACCTTTCAAAAAGAAAAATTATTGCTCTATCTGACCCAGTTAAACTAAAGCAAATTCTTTCCAATTTAATTTCAAATGCTTTTAAATTTACAGAAAAAGGCTCGATAGAATTCGGCTACACCCTCCTAAATGATTCTTTTATTGAATTTTACATTAAAGATACAGGATTGGGAATAAGCAACACAGATTTAACTAAAATATTTAATAGGTTTGTTCAAATTGACAATAAATTGACCGTTCATAATAGTGGATCTGGATTAGGATTATCAATTTGTAAAGCATATAGCGACATTCTTGGCGGAACCATTAACGTTGATTCTGAGGAAGGGATAGGTAGTCGTTTTTCTCTTACAATACCATTAATTTCATACAGCTAGAAAACGATTACTAGAAAAACAATTTAATAATATGCATTGTAAAAAACTGTGTCGCCAGGCTGACAATAGACCTTATTTTCTCTGATTTGAGTTTCTTCATTGTGAATTGAGATAGAATAAATCAGTACACTATCGCCACCAACGGTACTGCATAAAAAACTTGTATCTGTATAAGCACCATTATAATAATGAAATTCTCCAGAGCAACAATTAGTACATTCCTCATTTATTCTCTCAATCCTTATTTTAAATTGATCATCATCATTATTAGGTGACTGATTATGAACTTTTACATAGATATAAGATTCTCTAGCAAAAGGCTGATTAGAGGTATATTGTGCAATTTGATCTTCTGGGTCAAAATCATCAACTAAAGAATGAAAACCTTCTTTCTCGTAACGTATTCTAAATTTCAAATAGGAGTTTGTTTCACATTCAAAATAATAATTCCCATTTGCATCTGTGGTCGTTTCAATTATATAATTAAAAGCAGAACTAATACTAGTTGAAGATACAACAGAGGCATAAAGAGAAACTTTTACTCCAGCAACAGGCTGTCCAGACGACATATCTGTTACTACGCCACTAAATGTATTTAGCTCTTCTTCTTTGCATGAATTCAACGAAATCATAAAAACCAAACCACTGATAATCATAATTTTATACGACAACAATACAATTTTTTTCAAAATATAGGAATTTTTAATTCGTTTTCAATTTATAATATTTAACTTTAGCCAAAAATAACAAAAATATTAATATCATGAGTATTTTAAGTAATCTTGAGCCAAAAAATGTTTGGCAATATTTCGAACAGATAACACAAGTTCCTAGACCATCAAAAAAAGAAGAGAAGATTATTGCTTTTCTACTTGATTTTGCAAAACAAAACAATCTAAATGCCAAGCGTGATGATATTGGAAATGTTTTAATATCAAAACCAGCATCTAAAGGTATGGAAAACGTTAGACCAGTTATACTCCAAAGTCACATGGATATGGTTTGTGAAGCCAACCGTGATATGAAAATTAATTTTGACACTGATCGCATTACTCCATATATTGACGGAGAATGGGTTAAAGCAAAAGGCACAACTCTTGGCGCTGATGATGGCATTGGAGTTGCTGCTCAAATGGCAATTCTTACCGATAATAGCCTTACCCATGGCGAAATCGAATGTCTTTTTACAGTTGACGAAGAAACTGGTCTTACTGGAGCTTTCGAAATTCAACCTGGATTCTTCAAATCTCAAATATTATTAAACCTCGACTCCGAAGATGAAGGCGAGATTTTTATCGGATGCGCTGGTGGTATTGATGCCGTTGCTACTTTTAATTTTAAACAAGAAAATGTACCTGCTAATCATACTGCATATAAGTTTACTGTAAATGGACTTAAAGGCGGACATAGTGGCGACGAAATTGAAAAAGGTTATGGGAATTCAAATAAAATAGCAAACAGATTTTTGTACGACATCACTGAAAAATATAACGCTAGATTATCGTTTTTTGACGGTGGAAACAAAAGAAACGCAATCCCTCGCGAAGCCGAATTTATTTTTACAATTGACAATAAACATCTTGCCGAATTAAAAACCGATTTCGAGATATTCAAAAATAATATTTTAAAAGAAATCATAATAATTGAAAAAGGCATAAAGTTAAGTCTCGAAAACTGTGATTCTCCAGCTTTTGTTATCGATGTTAAAACACAGAAAAATCTCACTTATGCAGTATATGCGTGCC
>JBBQCZ010000075.1:0-18492 GCA_038319215.1 Bacteroidales bacterium
ACATTGTGATGATTGTAATAAAATTGGAAAATATTCTATTTTTGAGCAAGGTTTTAATTTCGGACAAAATATTTTAGTTACTGCTTTAAAAGAAAATAAGTTTATTATTATTGACGAAGCCGGCAAACTCGAACTCGATGGCGAAGGCTGGAATGTAATACTCCAAAATATAAACTCATACTCCGATACAATATTTATTATCACAGCAAGAGATATAAATGTAAATGATCTTATAAATAAATTTCAGATTCAAAATCCGATAATTCTAAATGTTGCTGATAGTAATCCGGAAAATTTTGCACAATCGCTCGCTCGGATATGCAATCATTAGTGATATTCCCAATTAAATATTTTTGTATTTTTATAGAAAATTCTTTTGCTGGAAGATCGCTCAATGCGTTTCTCGATTGCAGAGGAAACAATTACCGATAGCTTTGATCTGAATGATATGATTGAAATCTATCCAACACCAGCAAACAGCGAAATTTGGATTGAGTATTTGCTTATAGATGCTAAACCAGTAAGCAAAATAGACATTTTCGATGTTGAAGGAAAACTTGTACTAACTCAAAGTATCAGGAACGGATTTGGTTTAGAAAGACTTGATGTGTCTCAACTAAGCGAAGGTAATTATGTTTTGAAAATGGGAGATTTTTCAAAACAGATCAGTATCATGAAGTAAAAAATAGGTATATTTGTAGTCAAGGATATTAATATCCTTGACTACTTTTTTTATGAAAAAAATATTTTTAATATTAGTTAGCTTATGTTGTGCAATTGTTCTTTTTGCACAAGATATTGGTTTTAATAAAACCTATAATGCCCAAACACCAGGTTTACGTAACATAGTTATTCAGGATGATGGATATGTTGGACTTGGATTTGATTTTAATTCTGGTAAAATAAGAATTTATATTATTAAAACTGATTTTTATGGCGACACAATTTGGACAAAAACTTATGGTGACTCCGAATATAGTTATTATCATGGAACGAGGAATTCCTTTCAAATGAATAGTGATGGAAGTTACTCCTTGGCAGGCTCAAGAAATGATGAAACTAATAATGCTTGTTTACTGATGAAATTCAACCAAAATTTCGATACTTTATGGACAAAGCTTTATTTTGACAATCCTGATTTCACAGTATTTTACAATCATATTCAAACATCGGATGGAGGTTATGCTTTGGTTGGCTGTACAGCCGAGAGTGATGCTGATGGCGATGTTTTGCTTGTAAAAACTGACAGCGATGGCAATATGCTGTGGTATAAGAAGTATGGGACAAGTGGTCAAGATATGGGTTTCTGTATAGTCGAAACTCCTGATAATGGATTCTTGATTGGGGGCGAATGTGGTCTTGGCAACACCGATGGATATCTTGTTAAAACTGATAGTGGTGGAAATCAGGAATGGACTAAGCATTACGGAAATCCTTTATATCCGGATGGGGCAATTTTTACCATTGGTGTAACATCGCAGAATGAATACATTATACCTTTAACTAGTTATATTACTGATCCGATTTCAGAAGATTTCTTTAATAGAAAATACAATATAATTAAATTAAATTCAGAATTTAGTGAAGTTTGGAATAAACAATACGGAGTTAGGTCAGAACATACAGGTTTGGCATCCATAATTATCGCATCCAATGGGGACATTGTTGCAACGATAGAAGATAATTATCAATGTGGACTATTTCGAATTTCTAGTGATGGCGACAGTATTTGGAAACAATATTTTGTCGCCCCGGATGTCACTAATGAATTATGCGGTTTGTTAGCATTAAAACAAACAGAAGACAACGGCTTTATTATGGCTGGTGTTGCTTACGAACCCCAAGTAATGTGGCTTGTAAAAACCGATAGTTGTGGTTGTGTTGTTGAGGATTGTGAGTGTGGGGGGAGTGATGTGGAGTTGGTTGCTGCAAATAATGAGATTGGGGTTTACCCGAATCCGGCAAAAGATGTTTTACACTTTAATTTACCCGAAAATACTAAAGATGTTAAAGTTGAGATTTACGATAATTTAGGTCGTTTATTGATAACAAATGAGTTGTTGGGCTGGGAAAATACTGTTGATGTAAGGCAATTAAAATCGGGTAATTATTTTGTGAGAATTATTGGCGATGTAGAGAATTGGAGTGGCTGGTTTGTGAAGGAATGAGAATTTATTGTCAGTGATTTCGGTGTCGGTGATTTCGGCCGCCAGCCGGCGGATCAATCACCTAGCAGTATGCAGTTGGCTGATCAGCCAACTGGCGGACGAAAGCAACCGGCTCGAAAAGGCAGAAATATATAATTCTGTTGGGCAGCTTGTTGAAACATTGCAATTATCAAATAATTTAACTGTAATAAATATTAAGGATTTTGCAAGTGGAGTTTACCAAATCAAGATAATTGATGGTAATGGAAATGTAATTGTTAGGAGTTTTGATAAGCAGTAATTTAAAACCACAAGATGCAACGCCGAATTACGAAGTAATCAGCGAAGCTAACGCCTCATTTCTCCGCCAGTTGGCGGATCAACGCAACGCACGCAAGTAATCTCGCAGGGGTTTTTCTGGCCGTGAATCGGATAACTGTGAGTAAAGCCAATCTTTAAAGAGCTTCGACATAATGTCGAGGTTTATGTCGAGGTTTATATTTAGTTCCATGTTTTCTTCAATGAGCTTCGACACTGTGTCGAGGTTTATGTCGAGGTTTACTTTACTCAGAATGTCCATATTTATAATTAGGTGAAGCAGACCTTTCTCCATTATCACCAATAAGACCTAGTTCAAAGAGTTTCTTTAGGTGTCTGTTAGCTTTCCTTTCATTAAATCCAAAATGAACCTCATATTCTTTTCTTGAAACTTCACCTTTGGTTTTTACAAAATCTAGCCCAGCAAGTTCTTCATCATTTAGTTGAGAAAGCACCTCAGTATTACCCAAATTGCGAACTGCATCGGATGTTCGAGGGAATGTAACAACAAGATTCGGATCTTCGTAAGTAATCAGTGGTAAAGGAAGCCTGTACTTATCTCTCATTTCTTTATATGTGTCCATTCCAATACCGCTTTCCTCCATGTACCGCATAAGATTAAAAACTAAAGCAAGAGTTTTATTCCGACTAATGGATGTTGCATTAAAACTTTGTAAATCCTTAAGCTCTATTGGAGGAACTGGTTTTCCAGGGCTCTTAACTACAATTTTCTCAGGTGTAATTTCCAATTGTACTTTAGCTCCTTCAATGCTATAATCCCGATGAATGATAGCATTGATGATTGCTTCATCAATTACTTCAATAGGGAAAGAAGGAACTTTGTTACGAATGAATTTAGAGCGGTCGAAACTTTCGGGAATTACTTTTTTTACCCAAGCTTCAACCTGTTCAGGGATAAGCACAAGTGCATCATCAAAACTTTGAACATCGGTATTTCCGTCACCATAAGTTACTTTAGCTTTAACCGATGACTGAGGAAATTTTAAACGAGGATTTTTCCCAAATAAGAGAATGGCATTACCAGTTGGAATGTTTTCACCAGACTTATTATCGGGTTCTAGAAGTTCCATTTGTAAAAGCTCGTTGATAAATTCTTTTGATTTTACAGATAGCTTGCTACCTGATTTTTCAATATATAACTGTAACGCTGTCGTTGAAAGGTTTTCAAAATTGGTTGATGAAGCTAGTTGATTGAGTTTGTCAACTGGTTTTTCTTTGGCCTTGTGGGCTTCTTCTTTGCGTTTAAAAGCACCTTTGAGAAAATCTTGGTTGAATTTTTCGATTTCTTTATGCAGGTCTTTATCAAATTGATGGACTTTTACACTATGATCCTGCATGTATTTAATTCCTCCATGATCCACTTTAGGATCAGGATCTTCAATTCCAAACCATACTTCAGTTATTCTGGCATTAACAATGCGTTCAGAACAAGGAATCTTAGGAGCATTGCGGGCGCCAGGGGCACAAGGTTCTAGGGTTGCGAACAGCCAGCAACCGCTTAAATCTTTGGTGCGATTCTTCTTGTCGAGCAGGGTATATTCTGCATGGTCACCCTCTCTGAGTTCTCCACGGAATGCTGTATCGGTAGTACCATCGGGAAAAACAAGTACAGCCCCAACTAATGGGCTTGATTTATCTGTTCTTTTTTCGTGTATGGAGTCTCTCATGACTTTAATAGACATTTTCATGTATTCACGAGCTGATTTTCTTTTTTCTTCTGCCATAAAGATTAGTATAATATTAATAATTGTCTATCAATATCCTGATATATTACCATACAAATATACTCTTTTCTTTTTTGTCTTTATGCAATAAAAATTCCTTGGTCCTTGAGTAATTGTCTATTCTTCGGCTTGCTTGTAACTAATAGATTGCTTTGACAATACTCAAGTTAAAAAGGGATCTAAAAAATAAAATAATTTTTGAAAAGCAAGCCATTTGACTTGCTTTTCTTTTTAAATTTGTAATATGATGAGAAAACAATTTATAATCATAGCATTATTATCAATTACATACATTAGCAATTGTCAAAACACTTTTAATGTAATTATTGAAGATACAATCGGTCACATTACTAATAGCGTTATTGCTTTAGATTCTGGATATGTAATAATGACAGGCACAGGCAACCAATTTGGAAATAGAAGTTTTTCATTGAGATATGTCAATTTGGATGGCGAACCAGTTCTAAAAAGAATTTTTGGAGATCCCATAAATGAACATTGGGAGGGGTTTAATAATTCGTTAAAAATTCAAAATGACAGTTTGTATTTAGCTGGTTGTGTGATTGATCCTACAAATGCATACTATAGTGTGATGTTCTATATCTTCAACAACAATTTTAATCAAATTTTATTTACACAACTAAATACAGATTCTATTTGGAAAAAGGGCTTCAATGTTTTAAAGATAGGAAATTATTTCTATTTAGTTGGAATGATATACTATTCTGATATAGAAGAGGGATATTTGTATGTTATTAAGGTTGATCGGCATGGTAATATTTTATGGGAAAACACATATGGACAAAAATATGAATTAGGAGCTCAAATTATTGAATCCTCAGACAATAACATTCTTATTGGAGGCTTAACCTTTAGTTTTCCTACAACAGTAACAGACGAAGATTGGTACCTGATTAAGCTCGACACCGCAGGAAATGTAATATGGCAAAACGGTTTTGGCAGGCCTGGTTTTTTAAACTACGACGGAGCTGTTGCCGGGCTTATTGAAACCCGCGATTCCAACTATGTTGCCTGCGGCGGCTACCCTGCCCTGCGCAGCGATACAGACACATACTGGGACGGTTGCCTGCGAAAGGTTTCAAAAGACGGAGTGCTGATGTGGGAGAGGTTTTATAGAAGTTATTTCACGATGACCAATCCCCTAACAGATTGGTTCGAAAATACTATTTCGTCATTGGTTTATAAAAATAATGAATTATATGTTCTTGGAAATTGGAGAAGCGGAATTGGCAGGTCAAGAAGTTATTTGCAAAAAATCTCAGACAGTGGTGATATTTGTTGGAACCGAGAGTATTATGCAATTAACAATACAACTAATGATCAGTATTTAGTAAGTTTTCAACCTACAGCAGATAACGGTTTTATCCTTGCCGGTTATGGCAACAGTTATGCTACTTATGGTTACACCCCTGCACAACAAGCATGGCTTGTAAAAACCGATAGTTTAGGTATTGATGGTTTGTGTTATACAGCACCACCGGAGCTAAATATTGATATTGTTTTGCCAGAGACTGTAAACTGCAGCGATACAATTACAGTTTACACTTACATTGCTGGTAAATCGGCACCATACACAATCGAAACTAGTATTGGTCAGGCTATGGACAGTATTTATTATCCGCCATTGTTTGTGCCAGTTGAAATTGGTCTTTCGCTTGCCGAAATAGACTATGGTGGCAATATTATTTATACCCAGCAAATTACCGAGGCTACACTTAGCAACCATGAGTGGGGGCAGTGCATTGCAAAACCTGTAGAGTTTTACACTCCGCATACTTCAGGCAGCCAACAAATTAGCATTACAGTTACCGATGCTTATGGTGAAAGCAAAACGATAACGAAAGAGGTTTTTGTAAATGATTGTGGGAGTGGGATTGCTGATCAAGAAGTTAATTTTGTAAATTTGTATCCGAATCCGGCGAGGGATAATTTGTATTTAGATTTAGCTGGCATGGTGATTTCGACTTACTTCGACTCCGCTCAGCACAGGCCGCTCAATCACCTTTCAGTTAACTGTGAAATTTTCAATTCTGTTGGTCAACTTGTAAAAACATTGCAACTATCAAATGATTTGACAGTTATTAATATTAAGGATTTTGCAAGTGGTGTTTACCAAATCAAGATAATTGATGGAGATGGAAATGTAATTGTTAGGAGTTTTGAGAAGCAGTAACTAAAAAGATTTTACTTAATGTTAAGCAAAGAGATTAAATCGTGCGAGAGCTGGGTAAGTTTGTCCTGCTGTAATGGTGTGAAGTAGAATCGGTCTAATTTTTGTTATACTCAGCCAAAATTATTTTATGAAAAAAATTGCTTTTCTATCTTTAATACTTCTCTCTATTGCATTTGTTTCAGGTGCGCAAAATTCACAAACAGTTACATTTAAACTAAAAATTACAAGCCATCTTCCGGTTGGTTGGGGCGATACATATCAAGCAGTGATTTTGGACGTTATTGATGGAGGTAAAATTCAGTTTGGCGACACAATATTATTTGGTAGAATAGATTTTTCTGGCGAAGACTATTTCTCAACTGGCGACATCAGAACTATCAGCTTTAAAAATACTCATAAGAAAAATCCACACACTTACTTGCCAGCAATATCTGGTACTGTTAGTCGGTTAAATGATATTTGGGAAATCGTGGAAATTACTAAGTGAATCTTGATATAATATAGCACAATTTAGTTGTGTTTCTTGCTTAATTCATTCTTAAAATAAAATTTGCAATCATCAAATAAAATTCGTAATTTTGACAATTAGTGTCAAGAATATTTATTCAAAATATATTTTTCAAATAGTATGGAAAGCTTCGGTGAGTCAATTAGAAAACTTCGAGTAGAAAGAAAACTGCCATTACGAAAAATTGCCGCTTATCTCGATCTAGATCAGTCCATTTTAAGTAAAATAGAAAGAGGGATACGCAAAGCAAATCGTGAACAGGCGATTAAGTTAGAAGAATTTTTTAGTTTGCAAAAAAATGAATTGTTACTCGTTTGGCTTTCGGATCAAATGGTTTATCAATTGCTAGATGAAGAAATTGCTAAAGAAGCGCTGCAGCTGGCAGAACAAAAACTTGAATATCAAACAAAGAGACTGTCCTCTAAAGCAAATATTATAAAAAAAATCAGAAACGTACTCAAGATAGATGGACGAGTAAAAACGGCTTGGCTATTTGGTTCCTATGCTCGTAATGAACAGACTTATGAAAGTGATGCAGACCTAATTGTTGAACTGAAATCGGATAAAAACTACTCAATGTTTGACCTGCTAGACATTGCTCACTTAGTTGAAGTAGAGGTAAATATTAAAATTGATTTGGTTGAAAAAGGAAGTTTGAAAAACTTTGCATTAAAAACAGCTCAAAATGAAATGATTAAAATTTATGGATAAGCCAACACCAAAAGAGAGACTAGAACATATTCTTGAGGCAATCAAACAAATCCGACAGTATGTTAATGGGGTTGATGAGACCAGATTTTCACAAGAAACAATAATTCAATCTGCGGTTCAATACCAATTTCTTGTAATTGGTGAAGCTGTTAGAAATATTGACGAAAGCATATTGTCAAAATATGATTACCCTTGGCATATTCCTCGTTCATTCAGGAATTTTATTGCCCACGTTTACCATGGAATAAAACCGGAAAGAATTTACTATGCTGCAAATGATTTAGAAGAACTGGAAAAACAAATACTTTCTATCCTGAAAAATGAATTTTAAAATACTTACTCACTTGGAGAAAATTGAAAATCCATAATATGTAGATTTATACAATTTATTTACTTTTATACCGTTTTAAATTTGTCTAAAAATATTAAACCATGAAAACCATAAAACTTGTATTTAGTGCAATTTTTCTTTTGAGTTTGTCTTATGTCACAATTGCTCAACAAAAAGCAGATCTTAAAGTTGTGAAAATTGAAAATCCCGAATGGCTGGATGGTTCCGTTATTAAAGTGGAAGTTAAAAACATAGGATCAGAGGAATCTGAACCTGTTAAACTTAAAGTGTGGGATTTGGACATAAGTGTAAAAGAAGCTAAGAAAATAGGAGTTAAGAAACGCGATTTGTGGATATTTAAAGAAAATAGTGCATATTCTGAGGATGCTACATCAGATTATGATGAAAACTGGGAACAGCAATTTGATATTCCTGCTTTAAAATCGGGCGAAAGCTATTCAGTTACTGTTTTTCTTACTCATTGGGTTTTCGATCCTAACTGCGAAATAGGTGCAGAGATAGATTTCGAAAATAAAGCAGTAGAATCAAATGAAAAGAACAATAAACTGTATTATTATTTAGGCGGATAGTAATTTTATATAACACTTGTTGATATTTATTTTATTTTTGTAACTGATATTACTAAATTTAAATTGTGAAAGAGGATAAAATTATAGAACCCAAGTTGATTCGTACGGTTTGGGATAGTTCGAAAAAAAAGTGGTATTATGTAATCATTGATGTTGTTGATGTTTTTTACAGCACTAAAGATCCATTTGATTGCTTAAAAAAAGCCAAACGTAGAGACCGGAGCTTATCGAGTAGTTGGAAAAAAATAGTGACACAAAAATTTATTCAAACAACTAGCGGGGTTCAGAAATTTAATTGCGCTGATTTGAATTCTATTTTAAAGATTATATTTTGTTTCACCAGTCCAAAGACAAATGTTTATAAATCTTTTATGTTTGATTTTTGTACGCAAAAATTGATTGAAAAAGAGAGTCAGTTGTTGCCTGATATAGATGGAAGTAACATTTCTGAGCAATCAGAAGCTTCTGTATTTGGTGACTCCCATAAACCAGATCCTTTGAGCTTGTTATTTCCTAGTGAAATTCGTTCAGCCTTTGAAAATATAGAGTTTGTAGAACTCCCGAATATCACTACCAGACCTCCAAATAAGAAGAATATAAGGTCATCTGAAGAATTAGAATCACATTGGGATGATGTGAAATTAAAGAAAAGACGAAGGAGCTCCAAAATACAAGTGGAGGTTTGGGATCCTGAAAAGAAAAGAAAAGCAGACGCCGAGATTCTAAAAAAACTTTCCAAGGACTTAACATATACGACTCCAACGAAAAAGTTGGGTACTCGTGTCGTTACTCGAAAAGGTTTGGAGAGAATAAATCGTAAACGCAAGATTAAATAGTTGAAATTATACATTCTTTTTAACTATACATGTAACAAAAATCCCACAGATTAATAAACACTTTAACTAACACCATATCGCAGTATCGAAGAGGTTTCGGAGTTAGCTTTTTAAAAATCAATTGCGAAAATAAATTGGACGAATTGTAGCTAATTTGTGATTATGTCCCGAGCTTTTAGCTCGATGATCATCGAACCATAGGTTTGGGATTAGTTATATTTTAATCAGTTTGTTTTACATTCATCACTTTATCTGTATGAAAAAATGACTAATTCACAGGTTCTTAAACATTGTTTAATAGAGATTTCTTGGTGCATTAAAAATCAGTTATTATATTCGCAAAATATATCAAACTTTTTGTTTTAAAATGAATTTGAAAAAGATAATAATTCCTGCTCTTGCCGTTTTAATTGGACTAATTGCTATTGGATTACGACTATATATAAATTTTTCTACTGACTTGATACCTGGCATAAATGGTGCTTATTATCCTTTGCAAGTAAGACATATATTGCAATATGGAACACTTGCCTTTAATGATATGCCATTTATTTTTTATTTTGATGCTGCTATTATTAAAATTATTTCACTCTTTGGTGTCGAAATAAGTAATAGTTTAATTGTCTTTATTGTTAAATTTGTTGATAGTGTAGCATTTCCATTGTCATTAATTCCGCTGTTCTTTATTTTAAAGAATAACAACAAAGAGGTCTCTCCATTTTTTAAAATTTCAATTTTTATTTATTCTGCTTTTACAATTGCATCATTAATTATGGCTTCTGACTTGCAGAAAAATGCTCTTGCAATTGTTTTTCTATATGCTAGCATTAATGCAATACTTAAATTTCTTAACAGTCCTTCTATAAAGAGAGCTATTAGGCCATTTATTTGGATTTTATTAACGGCTTTAACTCATTTTGGAACATTTTCATTCTTAATGAGTTTTGTGCTTATATTTTTAATTTTTAGGTACAGAAAAAAAGCAATTCTTCCAATGGTATTATTTGTAGCACTAGGACTGTCGGTTATTGCAATGTTTGATCTTACTCGATTTTATCGATTGATTTCTGTATTCTGGGTCGCTTTCGATATGCCTTTAGTCTTTTTTGGAATTTTGAGGCCTCCGGAAATTATTCAAATTTTATTCTCTTTCTCTCTTGCTATTTTTGGCTTAATTTTTACAAAAAGAAATCTTGATAATATTTCAAGAAATCAGAGAGGTATTGTCTTCACATCTTCTATTATGCTAATTATTTGTGCAAACCCATTTTTAGGAATAGAATATTATAATAGATTATCTTTATTTTTATTTATCCCACAGATTTTAATTTTGTATTTCACTTCTGATTTTATCAAAAAACAATTACTATTTGTGTTTTCGGTTGTCTTAATTTCTGTTTCAGTAATAACAGTAGTAGATTTTACCACTCACTTACGTTTACCTGTCATAAATCATCAGGAATATGCAGACTTGGAAATCATAAAGCAAAAAATTAATCATGAAGAAACTAATATTATTCTTGCTCGCCATGGTTTGGAGTGGTGGACAGCTTGGGTTACAGAAACTAAAGTCGGCCACGAGCAGTCTGTCGATGATAAGTTGCCAGATAATTATTCAATTATTTATTTCCTTCAACAAAAACGTATGCATTATCCCGATGGACCTCCTCAGAAAGGACATGTACACGAATTGGTTATTCCTGAAAATACAATAGTTGTGTACGAATCAAATTTATTTATTCTTTATCAACTCGTAAAATAGTATTCAAATATTTAGCATATTACATATTTTAAGATTGAATTCTGTTCTGAGGTAATAAGTTCTGTTTTTTACCTAAAATGTAATAACAAACGCTTTATCTCTTTTCTAAATTTTACCCCCTTACAAAAACCCAATTCTCTTCATTAGATAATTCCGATTTGTATTTATATCCATTGCTATCGAACGATTTTAAATCTTCAGGATTAGTAATTCGGTTTTTAATAATATAATTTGACATTGAGCCGCGTGCATTTTTTGCATACATCACAATCACTTTATAATTTCCCTTGTGCATATCTTTAAAAACCGGAGCGATTACTTTTCCTTTTAGTAATTTGGGGTTTATAGATTTAAAATATTCATCAGAGGCAAGATTTATTATAATGTCATCTTTTGAAATTACTTCGTTTAATTTTTCTGTAATTTTATCTCCCCAAAACTCATAAAGATTTTTATTTTTTTCAATTTGCAGCTTTGTTCCCATTTCCAAACGATGAGGCTGAATTAAATCTAAAGGCTTAAGAACTCCATATAAACCTGACAAAATTCGCAAGTGCTTTTGTGCAAATTCAAAATCTGCATCATTCATATTCGACGCTTCGAGAGCCCTAAATACTTCTCCAATAAAAACGGTAATTGCTTGTTTTGATAACACATCTGCTGGATGTCGGTACAAAGCTTGGTATCTGTTAAAACTTAATTCTGCTAGCGTTGGACTAATTCGCATAAGTTCGGATATTGCCCCAGCCGACATAGTGCTGAGCTTTTTTATAAGTTTCTCACTTTCAGCAGTAAATTCTGGTTCCGAAACCAAATCTGTAATTGATGGCGAATCAAAATCGAGTGTCTTTGCTGGCGATAATAGTATTAGCATTGTTGATGTGTTTTATGGGAAGTAAAAATAACAAATAATTGAACTACTAAAAAAGTATTTCTTGCTAAGTGTCGAAAACTAGTTAATTTTGAAAACATATTAAACAAACAATTAAATGAGACAATCCATTGTAATAGTTTATGCAATTCTCACTGCCGTAATTGCAGTTGTTTTTATTTTTTTAGAAATACAGCCTGCGTTAGTCTTAATGAATATGTTTTCAACAGATGGTGGAAATTCATTTTATTTAACACCTGTTTTGCTATTACTGTGGCTATTGTTTCTGTCTCCACTCATTGTGTATAATATTGTTGCAAAGCTTCTGAGGAAAAAGGGAAGTGAAAATATTGACTCTGAACGTACAGGAATTTTTATTTCACGAAAAAAATCATTTCAAAGTTCGTTGGTTGGAATTCCAATTTATATTAATGATAAAAGAGCTGGAGTTGTTGATAATGGGAAAACTAAATTTTTCGATATTTCCGAAGGAATTCACACTATTCAAGTTGGTAAGGGATTGCAATCTTCAGAAATACTACAAGTCAGCATTTCGGCAAGGCAACAACTACATTTTGAAATGGAAATTCTTTCGTTAGGATTTAAATTAAAATACGACTTGAAGCAGGTAGATTAACAAGAATTTTTGAGTTTGTTTAATTATTTGGATATGGATCAATATTTTGAGGTACATTTTTTCATTGGGATATATATCATTCTAGAAAAATTTGTAATTTGCGGGATATTCAGAGAGGAAAAGTTCCGTGTCTGGTGCAATAATTTTTATTCAAATTTTTATGGTAATTACTATACTTAATCACAAATCGTTTTGCATTAAAATGTCGGGTCTGATAATTTTATTATTGTCACTGATTACTGCTAATGCACAAATAGTAATAAACGAAGCATCTAATCGTAATTATTCAACAATCGCCGATGAGGATGGAGAATTTAAAGATTGGATTGAATTGTTTAATTCTGGAGATGAAGAAGTTAGTTTGTTAAACTACTCGTTAAGTGACGATATTTCAAATCTCGCAAAATGGTCTTTCCCAAATATTGTTCTTATGCCTGGCGAGTTTAAAACTGTTTTTTGCAGTGGAAAGAACAGAAAACCTATTTCAGCATTCGAGCAAGTTGCATATGTTATAGATTACACTCCAGTAACAAACTGGAATACTCATGTTCTCGCAGAACCATTTTATTGGGACGGAGTTTCAAATGTTTTAATAAATATTTGTGCATACAATTCTTATGGATATACATCAAATTCCGTATTCAGACAAAGCGAAACGTCTTATTTCTCTACTGCATACGCTTTTCAGGACGACAGCGACAATATTTGCTCTTTTGCTTATGGTACACGTGTTAAGCAACGGCCGAATATCAAATTAAATAATGCAGTAATTGGAACTGGAAATATTCAAAATGGCAACACAGATTATCCTGCGCCTTATGGTAATTGGTATTGGGCGGCTAAACATCAAATACTAATAACAGGTGACGAGCTTATTGCTGCTGGTCTTACGATTGGAAATATTACAAGCCTTAGTTTTGATGTTGTTTCAACCGATCCAAATACTGTGTATTCTTATCTTGATGTCTATATGAAGATGGTTACAGAGACTGAACTTTCAACTGATTTTATTCCTATTGATGTTAATTTAAATGAGCATACAAATTTCAGTATTTCAGGTCAGGGCGAAACAGTTTATTTAAGTTCCCCCGAACAGCAATTATTAAGTCAATTGGAGGTTAATTGTATTAATCTGAACAATTCTTGTGGTTTATTTCCCGACGCGTCAACAAATGTTACCATATTTGGAATTGCGACTCCATCGGCAACAAATAATGCTAGCCAGACTTATAGTTCTTTCTTATTGGCGCCAATATTCTCAGTTAATTCTGGTATTTACGACAATAACTTTCAAGTAGCCATTACGAATCCGAATGTTGTCGATTGTGAAGTGAGGTATACTATTGATGGTAGTGATCCCGGACCAGATTCTGAAATTTATATTGGAACACCGATAAATATTTATTTTTCATCCATTCTTAAAGCTAGAGCATTTTCAGATTCAGATTTGCCTAGTCCGCTTACTGTTTCGTCATATCTCATCGGAATTAGTCATACAACTCCTGTAATTTCTGTGGTGACAGATGCATCTAACCTGTATGGCGATAATGGAATTTTTGATAATTGGTCTTATGATTGGGAAAAAGCAGCTTATGTTGAGTATTTTGATAATTCAGACAGTCTTATCTTTTCGCAGGCAGCAGGAATGCAGATTGACGGTGGGGCTGGAGGAAGCAGGTCAAATCCTCAGCATTCTTTCAGAATAGAACTCGATAATTCTGTTTTGGGTGAAGGTCATATTCATTATCCATTAATTTCTGGTAGGCCTCAAAGAACAAAATACAGCAAATTTTATCTTCGAAACGGGAGCAATCAATATCTTACATTGCCATATAAAGATGCCGCTTTGGTTACATCTTTGGGTGCTGAAACAAAAAATTACTATTCGGCAATGGAGCCGGTTACAGTTTATATTAATGGACAGTATTTCGGACTTTATGAGTTGCGCGAAAAAATAGATGATGA
Organism: Bacteroidales bacterium; assembly: GCA_038319215.1. Lineage (GTDB taxonomy): Bacteria > Bacteroidota > Bacteroidia > Bacteroidales > ML635J-15 > Bact-19. The sequence continues at coordinate 14,616 of JBBQCZ010000075.1, forward strand.
ATATTTTGAAGAATATGATCAGGCAAATCCAGATTCGTTGGATATTTTAACTCTTAGCTATTGGTATGGTTTAATTCTTAGAGCAACAGTGGGGTCAACGGAACATTTTTACACAGCCTACTACCAGTTTTTAAATGTTGAGCCAACACCCGAAACTTTTTGGAATGATGCCGATCAATATTTTGATATGGAGAATTATATCGACTATATAATTGCTGAGTCTTATGCCGGAAATACCGATTGGCCTTATAATAATATAAAAATTTACAGCTCAGATAAAACCGAAAATCGATTCAGATTTGCAATTGTAGATCTTGAGCTTTGCTTGGCACCCAACGGATGGTCATCAACATCAGACAATCCTATTGAATTTCTTTTTACTAGAGATCCTAATCTCCCGTATATTAATATATGGCTTAGAGGAATTCAAAACGAAAAATTTAAGAACTATTTTATCAATCGTTTTGCCGACCTTATGAATACCGTTTACCTTAACGATAGGATTTTGGGAATTGAAAATGAATTTTTTACAAAGATGGTTTCTGAAATGCCTAAGGAATATGCCAGATGGGGCAATCCAAACGACATTTCGGGACAAATGAACAACTTTATCGAAAACCACAATATCCTTCAATCAGAACTCGCTGCAAGAACAGGATATGTAAGAGAATATATAAATACCGGTTTTGAACTCGATGGACAGGTTGAAGTTACGATTAATGCACTGCCCGAAGGTGCTGGAAAAATTAGAATAAGTACGGTTATGCCAGAAAGTTTGCCATGGTCAGGTATTTATTTCAATGGAAATCCGGTTACTATTACCGCGATTGCCAATAATGGATACGATTTTGCTTATTGGGATATTAACTCAATTCTTACAGAGCAAAATCCAAATGCTTCAATTACTTTAAACATCAGCTCAGAGGCTACTTTTAATGCAGTATTTACAGAAAGTGAATTTATAGGTGAAATTGCAATAAGCGAAATTAATTATCACTCTGACAGTACTAGAGATGCCGGCGACTGGGTTGAGTTGCACAATTTTGGTAATGGCAATATTGATATTTCGGGCTGGCGTTTCACTGACGGTACTGTTTCCAACGATTTTTTCTTTCCTGAAGGAACAATACTTGAACCTGATGACAGAATCGTTCTTTCGCAAAATCTAGTTTTGTTTAATACACAGAACCCTGGAATCGAAACTCCTTTTGTTTTTGATTTTGGCTTTAGTAACTCTGGCGAAGCTTTAAGTTTGTACGATGAGTTAAATTCTCTTTACTTAAATGTGCATTATATTGATTCTCTTGATTGGCCTAAAGCGGCTGATGGTTATGGTCGTACGCTCGAACTACGAAACGATACCCTCGATCCTAATTTAGGCGAAAATTGGTTTGCTGGTTGTATTGGTGGATCGCCAGGGGAGGCTTATAGTCATTGTCTTGAAGAAATAATATTTAGTGAAATAAATTATAATTCTGATGGAAGTGCCGATGCTGGCGATTGGGTTGAATTACATAATTTAGGCTCAGAGGAGATTAATATTTCTGGTTGGAAATTACGTGACGATGACGACGCTCATACATTTGAAATTCCTCAAGGTACAATTATTCCAGATAGCGGATATATTGTTTTATATGCAAATTATGATAAATTTATTAGCAGATTCCCTGAGCTTACAAATTTAACTGGACCGTTTGGATTTGGATTTGGTGGAAGTGGTGATGCTGTTCGTTTGTTTGATCAGAACGGAAATCTGTATCAGTCTGTCTTGTACAGTAATTTGGAGCCATGGCCACAAGGAGCTGCAGGCAATGGTTTTACACTCGAACTTCTCGACGAAAACGGAATTTTCTGCGATGCTAATAATTGGATTGATGGCTGTCCAGAAGGTTCGCCAGGCGAAGCATATTACCTGCCTTGTGGTCCTCATTTTGTTGAATCTGAATCGTTAGTCAATGTTTATGCATACCCAAATCCTACAAGCGACTTAGTTACGATATCTGCAGAAGATTTACCGGCTGGAGAATATAAAATCATTTGTAAAAATATTTTTGGTCAGGTGGTCTTTGAAAAGACAGAAAAACTTAATGGAAGTAATTTAAATATCAGTTTTTCAGTTGCCGATTTTAGCGAAGGTCTTTATTTTGTGACCATAGAATCGGGAGAGTTAAGAAGTCTGATTAAAATAGTGAAACAGAATAAATAAATTTGAGGAATGATGTTAAGGACTTTTTGCAAATATTTCTTTACAGGGTTAATTGTAATATTAAGTTGTGCTTCGGCAATATCTCAAAATTCTTATCAATTAAAAGGGATTAATAAAGTCCATGGTTTTGGAATTATGTACCGCCTACCTGGAATCTGGAGTGGACCAGTAATGTCAACTACTTCGGCTGGTAGTTTTAAAAATTGGTTTGTAGATTTACGACCAGTTTCGCCAACTCAGATTTCGCAATTCTCATTATTGGACGAGAAAACAGTAAATAATTTCAGCATTTTTGTGATTACTTTGAATGGCGAAAATAGGATGGCCCTGCGTACAGAAGGTTGTTTTGCAAACTCTTGCTGCATAACATACGAAATACTAGATTCGGTAAATGAAGCTAGTGGCTATTATCGTTTTTGCGATTTTGTTGGCGGAATAAACAGAGCTTATACCGAATTTAGGTTTGATGGCAACAAAATGACGATGGAAGTTTATACAAGCAAATATAATAAAGAAAAGGAAGTGAAACTTCATACTCGTTGGGAAGCTGTTTTGCAGGATAACGATGCCGCAGCTAATGCAATGCTTAAGTTTAAGTTTCCTAAGTACAAAAAAGCAAAAGATTTTACGGGTGCATTTTCTGGTATGACAGAAAGCATTTTCTTTACATTTGAAAATGATCCATATAAATCTGAGGACCAGCCATATTGTGGAAGTGTTAATGTTAATGTCTCATTATCGCCAGAAATAAAGCTAAAACCTGAGAATGAAATTGAAATTTTACTTACGACCCAGCCTCTTTTTGAAGGAATTATTTACAAAAAAGAAAATCTTAAATTCGCTTCTAAATTTGTTTACCTAAAAGGCGACACTCAAAATTTTACAATAAAAAATGTTCATCCAGGCAAGTATTATATATATGCTTTTGTTGATTTGAATGGCGATAAACTTCATCTATCTGGCGATTTAATGAGTTCTAACGTGGATTATATGATTGAGGTTCCGACAAATGGAAAGATAGAATACAATGCTTTAATTGATTTTGTTATCCCTTAATAATGCCATCATCAAATGTATTGTTTGCATAATTGCTTAATGAGATAAACAATAATATCCATAATCGCTTAATGCAATAAGCAATAAAATATTATAATGTTTAAAATATTAAGCAATAAATGTAATAAAATGTTGCATATATTAAACAAAATGATTATTTTTGTAAAAATAAATCAATATGGAATCTGTTTTAGAAAAATCTGCTGATAAAATTAAATCTGTTCAAACTGCATTTGTTCGTGGCGATATTGATACAATTGATTGGAGTCCACGACTTGTTGGAATAAAAGGGTCGAGGGGTGTTGGAAAAACGACTTTGTTGTTGCAGTATTTAAAGAAAAATTTCAAAAATGATGATTCGGCGGTTTACATAACCCTTGATAATTTGTGGTTTTCAAGAAATCGACTTGAGGATTTTATTGATACATTTGTAAAAATGGGAGGAAGGCATCTCTTTATTGATGAAATTCATAAATATCCTGAGTGGTCGCAGATTCTTAAAAATTCTTATGATGATTATCCTGATTTGAAAATAGTTTTTACAGGATCTTCTATGTTAGAAATATTAAATTCTCGTGCCGATTTAAGTCGTAGAGCTGTTGTTTATACTATGCA
>JBBQCZ010000076.1:0-18324 GCA_038319215.1 Bacteroidales bacterium
TTAAGTTCATTAGGCCAAAATCCATTTACAGAAAAACGGATAAATGGAATCTTGTTATCACCCAGATATTTTAATACTATAGTGTAGGATTTATCCTTATTATTAAGAATTTCACGATAAAACGCATCAAAATAATTAACACCAATCCCGTGATAGACAATGCCATTACGCATCAAAATACCATCATAAGAAACGGTTAATAAACCATTGACACTTTTAGAAGAAGCCATTTTTACATCTTTAGTCTCAGATTTACAGTCAAAAATGATCGTAAGAAGAACAAAGCAGAATAGAAATTTGAATTTTTGGAGTAACATTTGCCTTTTGATTTAAACCTTTAGGATTTGCAATAACTGTTCTTAATAATTATGCAATCATTGTCCAGCTAAAAATTGTGCATTTGCCTTTATAATGGCATCAAGCTGATATTTCCGGCCGTTTGTTTGAGTTATATTCCAATCAGCATCTTGAAAAGTAAAATCATAAACCCAAAGTGCTGATAACTGAACTTTATTATCAATTATTGCAGTAAGAAATTCCTGAAATTTTGCAGCTTCTCCGTCACCAAGCTCCTTAGATGAACCAAACTCGCCAAGAAAAAGTGGTCTTTTTAGCTCTCTTGATGACCTCATCGACTCTTGTATAAATTGTGAAAGGTTTGCTTTTGGATTGAAATCCGAGAAGAATTTATTTTCATGATACGAATAATGATGCACACTCAACGTTCCCAAGCAAGATGGGTTTTGTAAATCATACACTAATGTAAAATCAGATGAAGAATCCAGCTCCCAGTTTTTGTATTTATACCGATGGTAAGCTTGCGTAGCAGGGACTCCATTTCCACTAAAAATTGCTCTTTCTGTATCATGTTTTCTTACTACGGCAGCAAATTCGGTCAATGCTGTTTGAAAAATATCCGTAGTTATAGCATCCTCAATAGTACGTGTTGAAGGAGTTCCTTGTATAACGCTTACTGTGGGCAAAAAATTAATTGCCTGACCTAATAAATCACAATGCCCATTTACTTCATTGGCAAACTCCCATCCCCAAATAGCCGGTGAGTCCTTATATCTGCTTACTACATCGGCTGTATATGTTCGCATAAAAGCAATCGTCTTGCTGTTTGGATTTCCCCATTGGTTCATGTGTTCACCCATCAAATCAGGTACTGCAGCATAAAACCAGAACAGCGAAGGAATCAATCCCACTTTATACTTTTCAGCTGTTTCCACAAATTCATCAAGTAAGGTAAAATATCTTGCTTTATTTGTTTGGTATAATTTAAGTTCATTGGGCCAAAATCCATTGGCAGTGAATCGAATGAAAGGAATTTTATTGTCGCCTAAGTATTTAAGTCCTTCATAATAAGACTTGTCGTTCTGATTGAGAATTGTCCGATAAAATGCGTTAAAATAATTTACGCCAATTCCCTGATAGGGTTTATTATTTCGCTTAAAAATGCCATCAACAGATACCTTTAATATGCTATCTCCAACCACAACATTAGTGACACTAGGAGGAGTTACTATTCTTTCAGATTTACAGCCTACTCCAGTAGAAAAAACAAGCAAAACAATAATAAGATTATTGAATATTATATTTAAAGTCATAATATTTTATTTAAAATTTAATTTATTGTTTGATAATTTTGAGTATTTTCACTTCTTTGTTTTTTTGAATTATTTTCAAAAAGTAAATAGATGACGGTAAATTGCTAACAATTATATCCGTTAACTCTACTTCTATTTTCTTTTTCTCGATAAGTCTTCCTTGCATATCGATAATTTGATAGCTAATTGATTGGGTGTTTAGTAGTACAGTATTATCAACTTTTAATTGAAAAACATCTTTTGTAGGATTTGGATAGATCGAACTATTAAGGGTTTTTCCATTGAGTTCTGATATTCCAGAAACCAAAAATTGTTTATTGGCGTTAATAATAGCTTCAAGTTGATATTTACGGCTGTTGGTTTGAGTTATATTCCAATCTGCATCTTGAGGAGAAAAATCGTACACCCATAGTGCCGAAAGCTGAACTTTTTTGTCAATTACGGCACTTAAGAGCTCTTGAAATTTTGCTGCTTCTGTAACTGTTCCTAGCGTTTTAGGAGAGCCAAATTCACCAAGAAAAAAAGGTCGCTTTAATTCTTTTGACGATCGCATTGCTTCTTGAATAACTTGTGTAAGTGTGGCTCTAGGTATGAAATCTGAAAATAATGTATTCTCTTGATAAGGATAAAGATGAAGGCCCAATGTCCCCAAACTAATTGGATTTTGAGTATTAATCAATGATGTAAAATCCGCAGAAGAATCAATAGTCCAATTACCAAATTTGTATCTATGGTACATATTTGCTCCAGGGGTTGAATTTCCACTGAAAATTGGTCTGTCGGGATCAATCTGTCTTACTGCTGCAGCAAATTCATTCAATGCAACTTGAAGGATATTCGTTGTCATTGCATCCTCAATTGTTCTGCTTTTTGGAGTGCCTTGGATAACACTGACTTTAGGTAAAAAATTAATTGCTTGATCCAATAAATCACAATATGCATTTACTTCGTTACCAAACTCCCAACCCCATATAGCAGGAGAGTTTTTATACCGACTTACTAAATCAGCAGTATATGTTCGCATAAATGCAATAGTTTTGCTATTCGGATTTCCCCATTGGTTTATATGTTCTCCCACCAAATCGGGTACTGAAGCATAAAACCAGAATAAAGAAGGAATCAATCCCACATTATTATTTTCAGCACTTTTAACAAACTCATCAAGTAAGGTGAAATATAATGTTTTATAATCTCGATATAATTTAAGATCGTTAGCCCAAAACCCATTAACAGAAAAGCGGATAAAAGGGATTTTGTTATCACCCAGATATTTTAATCCTGTAGTGTACGATTTATCGTTATTATTGCCAATTGTACGATTAAAAGCATTGAAGTAATTTATACCAATCCCCTGAAAGGGTTTATTACCCCTCATAAAAAGACCATCGGCAGATATTGTTAATGGTACAGCAATGCTGGTAGAAGAAGCACTTGCAACAACTTTTGTCTCTGAATTACTATTAAAACTAACAATTAAAAAAACAAAGCATAATAGAAATTTGAATTTATAATTATGGAATACCATATATTTTGTTTTAAAGTTTATATTTAAACGCAACAATTTTCAAATTCAAAATTGTGCATTTGCCTTAATAATTGCATCAAGTTGGTACTTCCTGCTGTTTGTTGGGGTTATATTCCAATCAGCATCCTGATAAGTAAAATCATATACCCAAAGTGCTGATAGTTGAACTTTATTATCAATTATTGCAGTTAAGAGTTCCTGAAATTTTGCAGCCTCCAACGTTGTACCAAGCGTTTTAGGTGAACCAAACTCACCCAGAAATAATGGTCGTTTTAATTCCTTTGACAATCGCATCGACTCTTGAATAATTTGCGAAAGTGTAGCTTTAGGTGTAAAATCTGAGAAGAAGGTATTTTCATGTTGCGGATAAGGATGAAGGGTCAGCGTTCCCAAGCTTGCTGGGTTCTGAATATCAAGTAATAATGTAAAATCGGTTGAAGAATCCATCACCCAGTTTTTGTATTTATACCGATGGTACGAATTCGTACTTGGCATTCCATTTCCACTGAAAATGGTTCTATCGGAATCATATTTTCTTACTACGGCAGCAAATTCTGTCAATGCTGTCTGAAAAATATCCGTTGTTAAAGCATCTTCACTTGTACGAGTTGCAGGAGTGCCTTGGTCTGTACTTATAGATGGGGTGTTAGGAATTACAACGCCGAGCATATCAAGATACGAATTTACCTCATTACCAAACTCCCACCCCCAAATTGCCGGTGAGTCCTTATATCTGCTTACAATATCAGCTGTATATGTTCGCAGAAAAGCAATTGTCTTGCTATTCGGGTTTCCCCATTGGTTCATATGTTCACCCATCAAATCAGGTACTGCAGCATAAAACCAGAACAACGAAGGAATCAAACCTACTTTGTATTTTTCAGCAGTTTTGACAAATTCATCTAGCAAGACAAAATACCTTGCTTTGTTCGTTTGATATAATTTAAGTTCATTTGGCCAAAATCCATTGACAGTAAATCGAATAAAAGGAATTTTGTTGTCTGATAAGTATTTAAGTCCTTCATAATAAGATTTATCGTTCTGATTGAGAATCGTCCGATAAAACGCATTGAAATAGTTTACACCAATTCCACGATAGGGTTTATTATTACGCATAAAAAGACCATCGGCAGATACCTTTAAAATGCTGTCGCTAACCGTAACTACAATAGTGCTAGGTGGAGGAGTTACAATTGGTTCTGGCTTACAACTAACTATTGCAAACACAAAGAATAATAAAAAAAACAATTCAATTAATTTTTTTCCTAAATTCATATTACTTGATTTTATATTTAAACCTAAATATTTTATCTGAATATTTAGCATAATGAGATTCAATTTTACACATATATTATTTAATATCTATTTTTAAAAAAATAAATTATTTTAACATAGCATCACGAATAGCTCTTAGATATTGACCTCTTGGATCATCTTTACTCGGCACAAGCCAACCACCTTATGCAATTTCATTCCAGGCATAAATAATGGCTAATCGGTTTTTTGGGTTTTGGTTTGGATTATAATTCATCCATTTCACCAAACTCCCGATATACTGTTCAAATTCTTTTGGAGTTCCTCTTTCGAAATGAACTGATATATCAACACCAAAACCGTTACTTCCTTCCCATGGCCTACGATCCCATCCGCTTGTAACACAATGTACATAAACCTTTTTTTAAAGATTATCGTGATTCCATACAAGAATATTCCAATCGGACAATAATTTATAAAAGTAAATATCTGTTAAATAAATCCAACTTTATGTTTTGTATTATATTGTGTCTGTGCTTGAAATCCATTTTCTGTAGTCAAATTTCCGCAACCAATAACAAATACGCCAGTGAAACCCGCCATCTTAGCAGCAGCTTGTAGATATATCAACCCATTTTTGTCTGCTCCATTGGGCAAAAAAATAGTAATTACGGGTTTGCCATCAACTTTCAAATACTGCGGATTTTTAAAATAATTTTTAATCCAGAAATTTGAAGCCTCTTTCCAAGCTTCTAAACCTTTAATCTCAAACCCCTCGTGATTGGCAACCATTAAGCTAAACTCCATCCGCTGGTTGTTTTTTGCTTTCATAAACATATAAATCGGCAAATGCTTCGAATCCTTTTCGATAACTGTTGGATTTATATGTCCATTATTTTCTGACCAATACCAACAGAATGAAAAATACAAAATTCCATTATCTGCTGCAAGATTTATTTGCCTTTTCATCAGTTTCATTGTATCGTCACGCCACCCCATATATGTGCACGTCCGGAAAACTCGTTAGCAAGTCTTTTTGTAAAATGCGTTGGCATTCCCTTTGCCCATTCATTTTCAGGTTTCCCATCATCGTAAGGACATTTCCCCGACCAACATGAAAAAAAATAGGCTCCAAGTTTAATATTTGGTTATTAGTCTTAGCCGACAAATCAGTTAAAAAACTCATTAAAAACAAGATATATAAAGATGCAAAATTGATATTGTTAATGTATTTTCTCATACTTATCTAAATAAATATATTTTCTATTTCAAAATTTTTCAATCATTTATTCTGCTAATATATTCTTATTTATCCTACTTTACAATTAATTAGTACTAAATTTAATAGCACAAAAACGATATTGCTAAAATCTTATTGCTTTTAATATACAATGGGCAATAAAGTTTCAACAGGGAAAACTTTATCTTTTACTACTAAAGTATCATTTGCTTCGAATTTATAAGTACCACTCGGTATAATTATTTGAGGTACATTATATACCAAATAATCGAAATAAGTATTCTTGGAGTTTTTAATAACAACTTTTATTGTGTGGGATTTATTAGGTAATCCGTTTACTTCATACAACTTTTGCTTGTATAAAGCAGTCGATGTTACAGTACTAACATCGACTTTAACTGGCACAGACATATCATCCAAATAAACATCGAAAGCACCATACGTTGATCCTGTTTTCCAATAAAGTGCTATTCCATCACCTGTAAAAGAATAAGTAAAGGATCCTGAGTTTGAATAATGTCTTGTGCCACCATAAAATGATGCATCAGAATTAGTCGTCCACGCACCTGAATAATTAATTTGGGAATCAATATCATCAACCGTTTTTAATGGATTTTCTGGCGTAGGTGCAGTAAATTGCACAGTATAGATATAGGAAAGCACTATCAAGTCTCGTTTTTGACCTCCAAATTCTTCTCCATCTTTCACAAATTTGCCAGAGCCCACTAAAGAGCCCTCAGTATTTGTAATCGTAATGCTTCCTGATGCATTAAATGCTAAATTCAAAATATGATTGCCTGCCAAGAATTTACTATTTCGTTGGCTATTAACACTAACTTGATTCTGCCCTAGTGGCAACAAACTCCAAATTTCATTATTTAGATTATAAATATTGCTTTCAACAACCTTATCTGTTGGATCTTTTACAATACTCGCTCCTCTATGAAAATAATTTCCTTGGTATTTATTGATGAATTTAACAGCTAACATAATAAAATCTTTTGGTAATATTGACCATTGACTTGCAATTCTTGGATCAGGATTATCCAAAGTCGATTTTCCCATCAAAACAGAATCCAGCTTCGTTACACTTTTTATGCGAAGAGGAATCACGTAACATAACTTGCTGGCAAGAGGATCATTAAAGAATGCATTAGTAAATTGTATGTCAATACTTCCTTCAAATTTTCCAGATGGTATTATCAATTTGCCAGATGAACCTAAGGTATAATAAGCTGAAGGCATCAAATGGATAGTATCCATTGTTGATGAAAATAATGCTCTGTTACAAAGTTCGGATGCTATTTCGAGTTCGAGTTCCCGATCATTTGGGTTTTTATAAACCCCACCCATTATGGCAGGTATCTTAAACTTATAACTATTGCTGAGTGTAGTATCATTCAAATTAAATGTACATACGGCATATTGAAATGGGAAATAACCAGCGGTATAATTAAAATCTTCAAATTTATTATCCACACAAGCTATCAACCCAATTGTTAATACAAATATTATTAGTGCTTTTTTCATATCCAAATTTATTGTTTATTTATGGTTATCTAATTCATTTAGAAAGTAATCACCAACCTGAATTTTGTTCTAATTTAGTTGTTTTATCTTTTTCAGATTGAGGTATTGGGAAACGGTAATTCTTTGCATCAAAAATTCGAGTTTCAACTGTATATTTCTCATAGCTTAACACTGTTCCTGTTTTCACAATTTTCATTCCGGTAACAAGTTTTCCAAAATTTTGCTCTCCAATTTTCCAACGACGAACATCATAGAATCTATGTTCTTCAAAAGCAAGTTCTACCCTTCTCTCATTACGGATGCGCTCACGCATCTCATCTTTTGTAAGACCACTTGGTAGGTCAGTTGCGACTCCGACCCGAGCTCTTTTACGAATTAGATTAATAGCGTCATACACGCTTTGATCAGGACCAACTGCTTCATTTTGAGCTTCAGCATAGTTTAGCAAAATCTCTGCATACCTAAATATTACCCATGGGCGGCGAACCAATGTATTTGTTGCCGTATTCCAAGTAGCTGAACCACTTAAAAATTTTGCCATATAATATCCTGTTTTTGTTCCATTTATGCTCTTTTCTTTTGAGTCTTTACCATCAATGTAGGTATCAATTGTAAGCGTTTTATATAATGATCCATTATAAAAAATGGATAGTGCTAGCCTCGGGTCTCTATTTAAATAAGGAGTTGATGGATTAAATCCGGATAACGGATCAGTTATTAATCGACCATTTTTCATTTCGTAAGCGTCGACCAATTCCTGAGTTGGGTTAGTTCTCCCCAAAGCACCAGCAAAACTAATTGGAGCGTTGTTCGTTTCAATGTCATTTCTATTGTCAGCTGAAGTGGCAAAAATTACTTCTTGGTTATAAGGTGCAACACTATAATTAAAAACATCGGCATAGTTTGCTAGCAAAGTATGAGCCTTACTATCAATCACTAATTTTGCGGCAGCTGCTGCCTTTTGCCAAAGTGTAATATCATTTACAGAATTATTCAGTGGACTTGCTGCATATAATAATGTGCGAGATTTCAATGCCATGGCAGCTGTTTTGGTAGCACGACCATTGTCTGATGAAGCCGAATTGGCTATAGCAAGTGGTAAAGTAGGTATTGCTAAGGCTGAGTCACAATCCATCACTATCTGAGCTACAGTTTCATAAAATGTATTTCTTGGTACATCAAGAGTGTCACTAATATTATAGATTTTATTGGCAATAATCACTCCACCGTACCGTTTCAATAACTCAAAATGAAAGTAAGCTCTTAAAAAGAATGCCTCTCCACGCAACCTAGGAATATCCGTTGCAGGGATAATGTTAGCCGTATTTGAATGTAAAAGAAATAAATTAACTTGTCTTATTCCTTTGTAATTAGTTGAATAAGCATCATTAAGTGTACGAAGCGGACTCCATGTACCATTATTAAAAATATTAATGGACGAATTTAAATTGGAGTTAACAGCTTCATCGCAGCCAGCTGCGAGCATAGCACCGTCATAAGCGTTATATCCCTGTTGAAGATAAGCATAAGCTTGATTCAACTGGCCACGTGCAGAATTATTCAACTTCCAGAATTGAGTTTCTGTAACAGATCCATCATAATAGTCGAACTTCAAATAATTGCAAGAAGTCAAACTCAATATAGTGAGAATTAATATAAAATTAAAGCACTTTTTCATATTCATTTTTATTAAAAGATTATTAAAATTTCAGATTAAGTCCAGCTGATATTGTTCGCGTATTAGGATATACAGAATTGAAACCAGCCAGATTCATTTCTGGATCAATATCCAATCCTGTTTTATTAAAATTCAATAAATTAAACGCATTCAGGTAAAATCTCAATGATTTAATATGGAACTTATCCGTCAACTTCGAAGGAATTGTATAACCAAGTTCAACTGATTTTAATCTCAGATAATCGCCTGATCGTAACCAAAAATCTGAATTGACTGTATTGTTTCCTCTGTCTGAAATACCTAATCGGGGATAAACTGCAGTTGGATTTGTTGGAGTCCAGGCATCCCCACTAAATTGATTTATATATCCAGTGTTATTAGAACCAGCCATCACCAACGATCGAATTTGAATAGTACGACCAAGTACACCTTGCATCAAAATTGAAAAATCAAAAGATTTGTACATTCCTCCTAATTTGAATCCGTAGAAAGAATCTGGCGTATCATTATAATCGGTCATAATCCTATCCATGTTATCAATTATCTTGTCTCCGTTAATATCCTTGTATCTAATATCTCCTGGAACCACCTTACCTGATAACCGCTGCAACGAACTCTCAATCGCATCTATTTCAGCCTGAGATTGAAAAATACCATCAGACAGGAACATCAATCTACTATCATAACCATTTATTGACCCTATATTGTGTCCCTTTTGTAACTGATAATCAGCCAAACCTGCAGATTCGTTAATTCTGATAATTAAATTTTTTGCCGTAGTGAAGTTAGCTCCTAAATAAAGTGTAAAATCACCGATTTTTTTCACAAAATCTATCATTCCTTCAAAACCACTAAGGCTGGTTTCTCCATCATTAATGTTATAGGAATTAAGTCCAACTATTGAAGGATAGAGTGGGTTTGTTAGAATATCCTTCCTGTTCTCGTTAAAATACGTTCCCGATATTGAAAGATTATTGTTTAATAATTTAAGTTCAAACCCAATGTCTGATTTATATGCTTTCTCCCATGTGATATTAGGATTAGGAATCATAGCTTCAGATCCTCCTTGAGCCCATGCGTAGCTTGATCCAAAAGCATATCCACCAATGGATGGATTATACAAATATGCATAAGGAAATTTATTCGACTCACCCGTTGAATTATTACCTGCCATTCCATAAGAACCACGTAGTTTCAGATAATCAATAAATTTCAGACTTCTCATAAATTTTTCTTCAGAAACTACCCAACCCAATGCCATGGCAGGGAAATAGCCAAATTGCTTACCTGGCATATAATTATCAGCTCCTGTGTAACTGGCAACTAAGTCTAAATAATATCTGTTATCATAAGAATATGAACCACGAGCAGAAACACCTTGCCGTTTGTTTTCAAAAGTTGTTGCAGCATAAACTATTGCCTGTTGGTAGCGAACAGTACCACTTACCGTGTGTTTGCCGAAACTATTCTTATAGTCAAATCCTGTCCATAATTCGTTTGTGCGTATATTACTTGAAAAAGAAGAGGGTAAATAAACGAGTGGCGTTGCAGTTCCATATCTTGTTAACGAACCGGCTAAACTTCTTTCATAAATCTCGTAATTTTGACCTTTTCCACTTGTGAATGCTCCTTGAATGTCAAAAGTATAAAAAACATTTACAGACAAGCCTTTTGCAAGAAAGTCAAGTTTATGAGTTGCATTCAAAGTACCCATTAAAATGCGGGTTAATTCACTGCTGTATCCTTTATTTTTCAATTGAGCTAAAGGATTATTTTGAAACGAACTAGTTCCACCATAAGATCCATCTTCGTTTAACAAATTATAAGCATTTGCAGGAGTCGTAAATACTGAATTAAGAAATGCAGTGCTAGAACCACCTGGTTGACGGCGATCCTCAATTCTACCACCCATGTCTAACTGTACGTTTAACAAAGGTGTAACTTGAATATCCAGGTTTGTTCTCAAATTATACCGTTGAAAACCAACATTTGAGTTAAATAATGGTGTTTCTGCCCCTTTAAAAAGTCCATTTTGATCAAAAAAACTCAATGTAGTAAAATAACGAATAGCTTTAGAACCCCCAGTTGCACTCAAAACATGTCTTTGAACCAGAGCATTATCATTAATAAAATCTTTAACGAAATTGTTATTTGGATAAGCATATAAATCAGTTCCCGATTTGTAGTTTTCTAATTGTGAAAGTGTATAGAAAGTTTGTGAGCCATCGTTTTGAAGTGCCTGATTATAAAGAGTAGCAAAAGTATATGAATTAAGCGGTTTAGTTAAGACTGTTGGCATTTGTGATCCAACTTGTACATCGTAAGAAAAACGTGTTTTTTCGGCATTACCTCGCTTTGTAGTAACTAAAAGAGCTCCATTAGCACCTCTATTGCCATACCATGCTAGCGAGGCTGCATCTTTCAATACTGTTACCGATTCTATTTCATTTAAATCCATATCAGATAAATCGCGAGACACGCCATCCACCAATATTAAAGGAACATTACTTCCCGCAAAAGAAGCTCTATTACGAATTACAAAAGTGGCATCATCTCGTCCAGGCAGATTTCCGCTTTGCCATAAATTAAGTCCAGTCGTCTGACCTGACAAAGCATTTAATAAAGAACTTAAAGGAGTGTGGGATAATCCAGATGATTTAATTGCAGAAACAGTTCCATTAACTTCCCGTTTTTTTACTACAGCAAAAGGTATGTACACATTATCATTTTCACCAGCTTCTGTAATAGTTGGTTTTACGTTTATCTCCAAATCTTTTTTACTTGCTAAAATATCCTGAAATAAAGTCAAATAACCTTCCTTAGTAAATACCAAAACATCTCCTTTTGCAACTAAAATTTCAAATTGACCATTGGCATCAGTTTTTGATTCAACACCAATTTCCTGGACTTCTATTCTCATGCCCGAAACAGGCTGATTGTAGGTGTCGGTTACTTTACCAGTAATTAAACTTGTAACCCGCTCTTGAGCTTGCAGTTCATTAACCAACAACGAAAAAAGAGCAAATATGGATATATATATAAATTTCATATTCTTTGTGTTTTTATGTATGTGGTTACCAACCTGAGTTTTGTATCAGTTTCTTACTTTTTTGAATCTCATTTCTTGGAATTGGGTACAAATGCATATAATCCTCGAAAATGCGCTGATAATAATCACTAAGTATTATTTTCGAGTACGAGAAGGTCCCATTTGTATTTTTGACAACATTCATACCATAAACAGGTTGAGCAATTATTTCTTTCCCTTTTTTCCAACGCATAATATCATAAAATCGCTGATCCTCAAAAGCTAACTCTATTGCTCTTTCGTTTCTGATGCGCTCTCTCATTTTTTCCTGAGTCAACCCAATCGGTAGACCGGGCATTCCAGCACGATTACGTATTTTATTTACAGCACTGTAAACACTACCATCTGAGCCTACTGCCTCGTTTTGTGCTTCAGCATAATTCAACAAAATTTCGCCATATCGAAAGAAAATATAATTCAGTATCGCTTTTTTATTTAATTGATTATCATATTCAACCGGCCACATTTTTTTACAATAATACCGAGTTTGAGTATAGTTAGTACCTGTTGATCTATAATCGTTTCCTCCATCCCACATTTCCATTTTTCGACCTTGCCAAGGGGCATCATTGTACAAAATATTGGCGTAAAAACGTGGATCACGATTTAAATACGGATTTGTTGGGTCATAGCCCGAAGTTGGTTCAGAAATAGGGAAACCATTACTCATTTCATATAAATCAACATGGTTTTGAGTAGGATTAAACTCACCAATACTACCACCGGAACCAGGCGACATAACTGATAATTTTGGATACGAAACATCTCTAGGACCTCTTACCTTTATCATAATATATTCGCAGGTATCACTCATTGGTAAATTTAGCATCAGTCCATAGTCTTTATATAGCTTATACATATTCATATCCATAACATCTTTGGCAGCTTTTGCTGCATCAGTCCATTTTGTCAAATCATTGCCTGAATTATGAAGTGGACTTGCAGCGTATAGTAATAAACGTGATTTTAATGCCCTGGCAGCACCAATTGAAGCTCGTCCATAATTACCCTGATCATAAGTTTTTGGCAACAACAAGATGGCTTGTTCAATATCCTCTAAAATAAAACTTACACACTCGTCATACGTACTTCTTGGAAAATCAATATCTTCATTCGACGCATAAGCTTTGTCAATTATAACCACACCTCCAAATCTTTTTATCAATTCAAAATACATGGATGCACGTAGAAAACACATTTCACCTTTAATACGTGTTGGATCTTGAGTAGTCCAGGGAACTAAATCAATTTTTTCAAGCATTTTATTTACAACCCGAATACCTGTATAACTCATATTCCAAACTCCATAAATATCATTTAAAAAGTACCTATCACTTAAAGCTGGAAACATTAGAGAATGGTCGTGCCACATCCCTTTCTGAAATGAATAAAGCATGTTAGAAGTTATGTGTGTGCCGACAGATTCATCTGTAACATTAGACATCCCTGTTATACCATCCCAACGTAAGTAATCGTCCGGCCTATACCTGTAAGCATTATCTGCAAATTGTGCAGCCAATACAGGATTGGAAAAAACTGTTTGCTCATCTATAGCTACATCGGGTGCCACATCAAGAAATTTATCATTACAACCTGCTAATAAGGTTGCAAAGCATATAAATGAAAATAATTTTATATTTCTCATAATAGTATATTTTTTACTGTAGTTTAAAATTCAATATTAAGACCGAAATTGTAAACTCTGGTATTTGGATATACATTGGTAGGACCTTGTGGTGCACTTCGTCCAATATTTTCTGGGTCAATGTATAATACTTTTGTCCAAGTGTACAGATTTTGACCTGATAAATTAAACCTCATATTATTAACTCCTAACTTACGTGCAAAATTCACAGGCAATTGATAGGATAGCTGTACGTTTCTGATTTTCAAATAACTGGCATCGGTCAACAAAAAATCGTTTGTTGCATAAGACATAAAATTTCCCCCAACTGCGGGTTGTAAGGCAGGCCAGATTGCTGTTTCGGCAGTTGCAGGTGTCCAACGACCTAACATATTGGTGTACATTTGATTAGCGCTCAAAGTTCTTTGATCAAATTGTATATCTGTGCTTACGTTTGTAACTCCTTGTAACATAACAGACAAAGATAATCCCTTCCAACCAATCATAGCTTCAATACTACCATTGTATTCTGGAACATTTGAATACCCTATTGGAACTATATCATTTGAATCAATAATTCCATCATTATTGAAATCGACAAATTTTAAATCGCCAGGTATTGGTGCTCCTAATTTTGTTGGAGTTGAATTTTTGATATCTTCCTGTGATTGATAAAAACCATTCGTCAAATAACCACGGTACTGACCAATTCTATATCCTGCTGATTTCTGATAATCTGGTTTCCCCTGAGGTTCATCAAGGCTTAAAATTTTATTGCGAGCAAAACTAACTTGGGTTGTAATGCTATATTTAAAATCCAGACCCGGTTTACTCCGAATAATTACTTCCAAATCATAACCTTGATTATATACTGATCCAAGATTCAACATTGGATAATATTCACCATAAGTAGCTAAGCCTGATGCTCGGTTAAGCAGAATACCAGTACGATTTTCATCAAAAAGGTCAAAATTTATAGCTAAAAAATTATTAAACAGACTAGTTTCAACCCCGAAATTTCGTTTCATAGAGGTTTCCCATGATATTAATGGATTCCCAATTCTGGAATGAATAACTGATGTATAGGTTTGAACAGATGTTGGATAGCCAAATTGGATTGAGGTAGGTAGTCCAAACTGAACAAGTGACGAATTTTGGGTATATTCATCCAGGTAAAGAAACCTAGATCCTCCAATTCTATCAAATCCTATTTTTCCATACGACCCCCTTACTTTAAGTAGATTTACCCATTTAAGCGGTTTTATAAATGACTCATTACTAATAGTCCACCCAGCCGAAACCGCAGGAAAAAATCCATAACGAACACTGGAAGCAAAATTTTCGGAGCCATTATAGGCACCATTTACTTCAGCAAAATACTTACCATCGTAATTGTATGTAGCTCGTCCTACAAATCCTTGTGAAGCATAAGCAGGTTGAGCTCCAGCTAACATTTTTGCCTGACGTTGAAATAATACCAATCCACTCACCGAATGTTTTCTAAAATCCCGTGCGTAATTTAAACTTGTTTGTAAATCATAATTTATGATACCATCATAACTTGACTGAATTGGTCCTAATGGCGAGTCACTGGTTCCTAACGAAGCAGTACCTGCTGTGATTTCACCTGTTGTTTTATTTACATAATATGAAACAAACGAACCTGATTGCATTCTATTGGCTCTGTAAGTACCGTCATAAGCATATTGTGTGCGGAATGACAATCCTTTTAGAAGTTTATCTAAATTATAGTTCAATGCAAGGGTGCTCTCAATAGTATTGGTTTGCTTTATTGAATAACCCTGTGTTAATAACCAACCCAACGGATTGACAAGGTTTACGCCAGCAGATGGATTTTCCATAAATCGTCCGTCTGGTAAGTAAGGTGAGAATGCCCAAGCTGGAATGCTGTTGATTCGCGAGAGTAAGAATTCTATTTGCGCATCCGCCCATTGTCCGTTTGTGTAAAAGTCACTTGCTGCAGGCGAATACCTTGATTCTAATCTGCCACCAAGCTTTATCGAAACTGACAGATCGTTGCTTAAGTTTAAATCCAGGTTTGATCTGAAATTATATCGGTTATAACTTGGAGTTGTTGAATAACCGCTATATGTGTTATCAAATTTTTTAAAATATCCATCAGCAAACAAATATCCGGCTGAAACAAAATATTTGGCAACTTTTGTACCCCCAGAAATATTGATATTATGTTGTGTTTGTGGGAAGTATTTTCGAACCATATATTCTCTCCAATTAAAATCAGGATATAAAATAGGGTCAGAATGATCTTGAAATTTTTGCAGTTCTATATTAGTAAATGCTGGTGCTTTTCCAACATTAGCATTGGCTTCGTTTAAAAGACTTGCACTGTTAAATGCATCGAGTGTTTGAGGTATAACAGCATAAGTTTGCATTGCAACGTTTCCGGTATAGGTAATTCTCGGTTTACCTTCTTTACCCGATTTAGTAGTAATTAAAATAACTCCATTACCACCTTTAATGCCAAAAAGAGCTGTTTGTGAGGCATCTTTCAATACAGAAATGCTTTCAATTTCATTCGGGTCAATATCACCGAATGACGGTCTTTCAGCACCATCTACAATAATCAACGGGGATGAATCTCCTGTTGTAGCCCGTCCACGAATAAATATATCGGCTTGGTCAGCTCCTGGTTTTCCGCTTCGTTGAGCTGTAACAACTCCGGGCATACGTCCTGTTAAAGCATTTGTAACGTTACCTACCGGCGTTCTTAAAATTGCTTCAGACTTAACAGTAGAAACCGAACCAGTAAGGGTGGATTTTTTCTGTTTGCCATAACCAACCACAACAACTTCACTAATACCAATAGTTGCATCTTCTAGAAACACATTATATCTATCCGCATTTCCAATTGTTATTTCTTTTGGTTTATATCCTATATATGAAATGATTATCGTTCTTGCAGTGGCTGGAAGCAAAAGCGAATACGCGCCTTCAATATTTGTTACAGTTCCTGTCGAAAAACCTTTTGCTATTACTGTAGCACCTATAATTGGTTCACCTTTCTCATCAGTGATTTTTCCCGATAGATTCTTACTAACAGTTTGAGTTGAATTTTGAAACTTATTAGTCTGCGAATAGGAGTTTGTAGATAAAACTACCATTCCTATAAAAATCAGCACACTAAAAATCTGATTTTTAAATAAAAACAAATTCAACTTCTTCCAATTCCAAGAGTGAATAATTTGATTTTTCATCATACATTAGATTGTTTTAAAGTAATTGTAATTGATGAGCAGGACTAAATTGCTCCATCTTTTGCATTATAAGCCATAATATCTATTCAGAATTTGAATTTTTATATATTATTCCGCTAACATAAAATAGTGGGGATTTCCCTTTAATTTAGGATACTTTTCCACATACTACCATCATAAAAAATGAGTTCTTTTGAAGTGCTATTATATACTATTAACCCTGCAACTTTAGGCAAGACATCTATTTGAAATTGTGTCATACTTGCTACTCCTTCCGTCGTTTTTGACCGGAACGCATAAGGGACACTTAATAATTGTCTTATTCCAGTAATGCTGTAGTTCGTTCCTCCTGTTGGATCTACTTCTGTTTTAATAAAATAGGTCGAATTACTCCAAGCTATAGTATTAAAACCAACGTTACCACCAATTTCTATATTTACTAATCCAAAGGCATTGGAAGTTGGCGTTTGAATTTCGGAATAAACAATTGTACCAGTTACAGAGCTTTGAAGTATGCTTATTCGTATTCCAATTTGTTTATTCGTTACAAGAGCATTACTATTATTGCGAACTAATGCCTGATAACTTAGTTTCTGTGGTGTTTGAGCACTTGTTTCTTGTAGTAATAAAAAGTGTGCCACGAAAAATAGTATTGTTAAAAGCGAAAATCTCCTTTTCATTGATAGATATAGACTTAAAGTTTGCAAATTTTGAATGTTTTTACAATTTTATTCCCTTGTAATATTTTCAAAAAATAAGTAGCTGGTATTAACCTATCCACTGCAATATTTGTTCTTTTATCATAAAGTTCTTTTTTTTCTAAAAGTTTGCCTTGGTTATCAAAGAGTTGATAGCTCATTGATTGAATACCGAAAGTGAGAGATTCTTCAACCTTTAACTGTAAAACATGGGTTGCAGGGTTCGGATAAGCTGAACAAACTATATTAATACCATTTGCATCATTTAGTCCTGTCGATAAAGTTGAGATTTCAAACGGCTGTTGTACTCCTTGTGCTACAGATCCGTTTATTCCAATGTTGGTAGTATAACAAACCTGACCCACGGAATAACAAACAGAACCTCCACTACCAAGTGCATTCCCTCCAGTTGAGGAAACTACCACTTGTGCATGTATTGCAATAAAACAGAGCAGTAAAGTTATAATCAATTTTAATTTATCTAACTTCATTTTAGACTTCCATATTTTAGTAGGGCATTGCTCATTAAGTTTGTGATTTTAATAAAAAGACTATGTTATGCTTTAATTAAAACGACCTTATTGCTCGTGCTGGATACAAAAAATCTTTATTATTGCCAACTGTTAATACGCCATCAGACCATCTCACTGCCAAGGCTTTTCCAAAAGTCAAATCTCCGGGAGTTTCGCTGGAAGTCCAATAACGTGTGGCAACATTCATTCCTGTATAAATAGCTATATTAGTATATAATAGTTTTAGTTCGTCTGCACTTGGCAGATACCAATCACTGTAACCTCCCGAAATTAAATCAGCACAGGCTTGAGCTGCATAACTTCCAATC
>JBBQCZ010000077.1:0-18207 GCA_038319215.1 Bacteroidales bacterium
ATATCAGTATGTGGAAGTACATACAGTGTTTATTACCATCACTAGTATCTGCTTTAATTATGGCAGCAACATTAGCCGCATTGCGATACGGATTAAAATTTACAAATATAAGTGGTTACGCAAATGTGGCTTTAGTTGTGATAATTGGAACCATTACTTATGCAACTGCTTTTATTGTATTATTTAAAAAAGATTTTAATGTGATGAAATCACTAGTCTTCAAAAAATAGATAATTCGATAGTTGGAATAAAAAAAGAAAATTTATGAGAATTTGTATCATTACCACAGCTCACCCACGTTTTGATGTAAGAATATGGAACAAACAATGTATTTCGTTGGCTAAAGAATTTTCAGACGTGCATTTGATTGTTGCTGATGGTAAAGGTGACGACATAAATAATGGAATAAAAACATATGATATTGGTAAACCTTCGGGTCGGAAAGAAAGGTTTCTGAGAACAGGAAAAATTGCACTTGCCAAAGCACTTGAAATAAAAGCAGATGTTTACCATTTACACGATCCGGAGTTACTGCGCATTGCATTAAAGCTAAAAAAGAGTGGCGCTCATGTGATTTATGATTCTCACGAAGATTTGCCAAGGCAAGTTTTGAACAAAACATATATTCCAAAAGCTTTCAGAAAACACATATCCTGTGACATTGAAAGATATGAGAATATGAAAGTAAAAAAACTAAGTGGTGTAATCGCTGCTACTCCTCATATACGTGATAGATTTTTGAAAGTCAATTCAAATTGTGTTGATATCAATAATTATCCAAAAGTTGACGATATAAAGTTTTGTAATGATTGGTCTGAAAGGCAAAACGCAATTGGATATATTGGCGGTATTTTCAAAACTAGAGGAATTTTTGAAACTCTTGATGCAATAAATGGTACGGATATAAAACTAATTCTCGCAGGCAGTTTTGCTCCTGAAGAACTTGAAAATGATTGTAGAAACCATCCGGCATGGAAAAATGTTGATTTCCGAGGTTATATAGATAGAAAAGGAATTAATGAATTACTTGAAAGCATCCGTTTAGGAATGGTAATACTTGAAGCAACGCCTAGTTATATTTACTCTCTACCTGTAAAAATGTTTGAATATATGGCTGCCGGATTGCCAGTTATTGCATCCGACTTTCCATTATGGAGAAGCATTGTTGAAGAAGCGAAGTGCGGAATATGTGTTAACCAGACAAATCCTCAGGAAATTAAAGAAAAAATTCAAAGTTTAATTTCGGATACAGCTACTTTGCAAACGATGGGCGAAAATGGGCGAAAAGCAGTAGAGGAAAAATACAATTGGCAAATCGAAGAAAGAAAATTGATAGAATTTTACAAAAGATTCGAGAATAAATAATTGGTAATTTTAAAAAGATAAAAAAATTATATAATGAATATTTTAATAATTAACCACTATGCAGGATCTCCAGCAATGGGAATGGAATTCAGACCATATTACTTTGCAAGACAATGGGTAAAAATGGGCCACGAAGTAACAATTCTTGCGGCAGATAATTCACATTTAAGAAAGGCTAAAGTTGTTATTAAAAATAAAATTGAAGAAGAAATAATTGATGGAATTAAATATGTTTGGGTAAAAACACCTGAGTATTCTGGCAATGGCTTGTCTAGAATGTTAAATATGTTGACATTCGCTTTAAGGATTAGATTTAACGTAAAGAAATTCTCCAAAGAATATAAACCAGATGCTGTAATTGCGTCATCGACTTATATTGCAGATAATTATGTAGCAAAGAAAATTTCGAAACTAACTGGGGCAAAATACATTTACGAAGTTCACGATTTATGGCCGCTTTCACTTATAGAAGTTGGTGGTATGTCGAAGCATAATCCAATAATCGCATTAATGCAAAAAGGAGAAAACTTTGCATACAAAAACTGTGATTCTGTTGTTTCCCTTTTACCGAAAACTCAAGAACACATGAAAGAGCATGGTTTGAATTTATCGAAATGGCATTATATCCCAAATGGAATTGTGATTGAAGACTGGGAAAACCCAGAAGATATTACAAGCGACTTAAAAGACATTTTAGCCAATTATAAAAGTGCAAAAAAATTTATTGTTGGTTATGCAGGAACAATGGGAATTTCAAATTCTCTCGACACACTAGTCGATGCTGCAAGGATTTTGAAAGACAATGATGAAGTTGTTTTCATGTTTGTTGGCTATGGCAATGAAAAAGAAAATTTAAAAAAGAGAGCCGAAGGACTAAATAACATAAGTTTTCATGAAGCAATTCCAAAAAAGGCGATTCCAAGTTTATTAAAAGACATGGGAGTTCTTTGCGTTGGAGCTGTTAAAAGTGATTTATACAGATTTGGTGTGAGCCCAAATAAAATGATTGATTATATGATTGCTGGAAAGCCAATTGTGCAATATATTGAATCGGGTTATGATATTATACAGTTATCGCAAACCGGATTAAGCATTGAAACAGAAAACCCACAAGCACTTGCAGATGCAATATTAAAAGTAAAAGACATGAACTCAGAACAACTTGAGCAGATTAAAGCAAATGGATTAAAGTTTGTGATGGAAAACCACGAATATAAACTGTTATCAGAAAGATATTTAGAGATAATGAAGAAATAAATCTTTGCAAAAAAGAAAATATAAATTCAAGTTTCGTTATTCTTGTTTATCGTTCATAGTCTTAATAACCTTGCCAGGATTACCGACAACAACTTCATAGTCATTAACATTTTTAATTACCACAGCTCCTAAGCCAATTAGTGCATCGGAACCAATAGTTTTTTGATTTAAAACAGAAACAGAAGGCGACACCCAAGTATTTTCGCCAATAACGACGCTACCAGCAATCATAGCATTTGCAATAATAACAGAATTTTCACCAATTTTCACACCGTGTGCAATGTGAACAAGGTTATCAACTTTAACATTTTTAGACAAAACTGTACTTCCCAAAACGGCCCTATCAATGCAAGTATTATTTCCGATTTCAACAAAATCTTCTAAAACTACATTCCCTAAATGAGTAATTAGCTGAAAATTTCCATCTACATCTTTTTCATAACCAAAACCGGTCCCTCCTATTGTATTATTAGCTCCAATCTTAACATTATTGCCAATTTTTGAGCCATTCAAAACTACAGTATTATGAAGAATGATAGTATTATCGCCAATTTCACAATCTTTTTCAACAACTACATTATGACCAATAAAAACAGCAGATCCCAACTTAACAGTTTCATGAATAACAGCAGTATTAGAAATTTCAGGAGTAATACTCTCAGAAAAAAATCGTTCAAGGACTAATCTAAAAGTATTTCTGGGATTTAATACAACAATAAAATTGCAGTTCTTATTATATTGAATATTGGTGTCAGTAAATAATTTGCTAACGATTACAGTTCCAGATTTCAATCCAGCTAATTTTTCAAGGTTCTTATCGTTACACCAAGTAATAACATTAGAGTTTGAACTTTTCTGATCCAATGCAATAACTTCAGTAATTATATCATTTGCATCACCAATAAAATTGACGTACTCAATTGAATCTAGGATTTGCTGTACTTGTATTTTTTTCATAATGCTAATGTTCTTACAAAATCCATCTAACAACCTCGAATGATTCGGCGAAAGCTTTACCAATTTGCACACCTCGAGTTCTTGCCAAAGAGAAAATAAAGTCTTCCGAAATATAGTCCCTACCCTTTTGAGAATTGTACATTGTTAAAGCTTTGCACTTTTTCTCTATATGTTTTCTTTCAAGACTAACGAAACTGGTAGTATTAAAAGTTAGATTGTTCCAGATAAGTTCGTAGCCCATAATAGTTGTAGTTTTAAATGCACGCAAACCTTCCTGAGCAATAGTTAAATGATCTTGGTGTATATCGTGTAGTGATGGCATTAAAACTAAATCTGGTTTTATTTCCGCACGTAGTAAAATCAGATTTTCAAGAATATCCTGTCTGCGATAATTTAAATTCCTAACCTTATAGTCATATATAATAAGATTTTCTTCTTTAATTCCAAGTTCTTTGGTTGCAGCACGAACCTCTGTCTTTAAAATATCTTTAGGTAGATGTGCTGGAACAGATTCTTCAGCGGTTGAAAATGCAACATAGAAAACCTCTGCATTGTTTTCAATTAATTTTGAAATTGTGCCACCAGCGCCCAACTCACCATCGTCAGTATGAGGGGCTAAAACCAAAACTTTCTTAAAATTGGAAATCATATCCTGTTTTTTTTTGCAATATTACATATTTTAGTCTAATATGCGTAAGTTTTACAAATCTAATTGCATCAAGTAATAAATTTTATGCGATTATTTAAGATGAGTTACATGCATTACGCAACGATGGACTAATTTAGGTGAGCTGCGATTGATCAAACAAGTTACATTTACTAACCGACCGTTCGGGCTAATAATTAATTTCAATTTACAGCTATCGATAAATCAGAAAATATTTACAATTAGACTTAAATAATCGTACTTTTGCAATGACATTTATATTTTAGCTTAAATGTTAATGAATTTAAATTATAAGAAAAGATGGGCCAGCACACAGAACAATTACGCAAAGAGATATCGAAATACCTTAACAATGAAAATATTTTTTTCCATTACAAAGGAAGAGTTTCTTTATATGCTATTTTAAAAGCGATGGGTGTTGGTAATGATGATGAAGTTATAATTCCAGCTTTTACCTGTGTAGTAGTACCAAATCCAATAATTTATCTTGGCGCAAAACCTATTTATGTCGAGATTTCAGAAAAGTCATTGACTATGGATATTGCGCAACTTGAGAAAAAGATTAGCTCAAAAACTAAAGTAATAATTTGCCAAAACACCTATGGATTATCAGGTAATATAGAAGAAATTATTGCACTTGCAAAAAAGCACAATTTATACACTATTGAAGATTGCACACATGGATTTGGTGGCACATACAATGGAAAGCCCAACGGTAGTTATTGCGATGCAGCATTTTATTCTATGCAATGGAACAAGCCTTTTTCTAGTGGTGTTGGCGGATTTATGACAACTAAAGATCCAATATTGAGCAATAAAATATTGGAATTAGAAAAAGATAAAGTTGAGCCAGGATTTGGAACAAAAATAAACCTAAGACTACTCTTTTTTACAAAAAGATATATTCTAAACAACACTACTTATTGGATAATGGTAAAAGCCTATCGATGGTTGAGTAAAAACAATCTAGTTACAGGTTCTTCCTCAGGTGGTGAAATCTCAGATGTTATTATGCCAGAAAGCTTTTTTATGAATTATTCAGAAATACAGGCAAAGGAAGGCTTAAGAAACATTAAAAAACTACCAGAAAATTTAAAACTTAGAAAAGAAAATGCAATAATTTACACCAAATTTTTGAAAGAAAACAACAAAAATTATGTTTCAGAAGACTTGAATGAGAATCACTCATTTTTGAAATATCCGATTTTTGTAAGAGATAGGGAATTGTTTATGGATTATGCGAGGAAACATAAGATTGAACTCGGAGATTGGTTTAATTCAGTTATTCATCCAGTTCAAGATGGATTTGAAAAATGGTTTATCACTCCTGAAAACTATCCAATTGCAAACCAAGCTGCAAAAAATGTTGTAAACATACCAACTGATACAAATAAACCAGAGAAGGTAATCAGTTTTATGACTAAATATATTGCAGAGATTTTATAAAAAATAGAATTGTTAATTAACAAGTGCAAACTATCCTACAGAATTAAATCAGCAAAGAAATAATTACTCTTTTTCTAATTCTTGAATTTTTACTTTACGACGTATTTCCAGGATTGTACTCAATAAAAGTCCAAGCATTAATCCAATAAAAGAAAACACAACAACACTTTTGAACAAGCTATTCTCTGCATCAAAAATCATATTGTTATTAATAACCTTAAATGATTGTAGTGAATTGTATTCTGCTTGTAATAAAAGCTTACGATCATATAAAAGCATCATTTCATTAAACATACCATCAACAGTAACGTTATTAACTTGACTTTTCTCTAAAGAATTTAAAACAGCAGCTTGTAGTTTATTCAATTCATCAATTTCTTTATTTAAATCTTTTAGATATTTATCTAATTCTGCTCGTTTTCCTTCTATGCTTGATTTAACATAAGGAATACTATTAATATAATTTATTAAACCAGCTTTTATCAATTCGGTATTATCCTGCTTGTATAATTCCATATCAATAACCACAGCTTGTGAAAGAGAGGTGTCAATCGCAATCTTTCTAATATCCTTTGCAACATCTTCTGGGATATCCAATTTTTGCGCAACACTGTCAAACATTTCGTGACTGATATAATACTTTATAGGTTCTACAAGTTCATATACAATCTGATTATTGATAACAGGACTAGAAGCTATAAACTTAGTATTATAGTAGTTCCTGCCAAAATAAAAATCGACAAGACCTGCACAAATACCCAAAACGACAAAAGCCACTAGGACAATTATGTATTTTTTTAGAAATTTAAGAACCCAAACAATTAAACTAATAATATCAATTTCGTTTTTATTTTCCATATTATATTTCTTTATCTACTTGATAATAATTTCTATCACTTGAAGTACGCGAAATTAATTCGCCTAAAAAACCTGTTAAAAACAATAAAGTTCCGATTATCATTGAAACCAATGCAATATAAAACAGTGGATTGTCGGTAATTCTTTCGAGTCTAATACCATTCCA
This sequence comes from Bacteroidales bacterium, assembly GCA_038319215.1. GTDB lineage: Bacteria > Bacteroidota > Bacteroidia > Bacteroidales > ML635J-15 > Bact-19. The sequence goes on from JBBQCZ010000077.1 coordinate 6,717, forward strand.
CACAGCAATAAGTTTATGAAAACCCATAAATGCAGTTGCAAAAAATCCTATAAGAAAAACCAGAAATCCCAAAACTCCGAACAAATGCATTGGTCTTTTTCCGAATTTCGAGATAAACATTACCGACATAAGGTCTAAAGGTCCACGAATAAATCTTTCAAGTCCAAATTTGGTAACGCCATATTTACGTTCTTGATGTATTACAACCTTCTCTCCTATTTTCTTAAAGCCAGCCCATTTAGCAAGTACGGGAATAAAGCGGTGCATATCGCCATAAACTTCAATACTTTTAACGACATGTCCTTTATATGCTTTTAATCCGCAGTTCATGTCATGCAGTTTTATTCTAGTCATTTTACGAACAATAAAGTTGTAAAATTTACTTGGAATATTTTTAGAAAAGACCGGATCGTGACGCACTTTTTTCCAACCAGAAACGATATCAAATCCATCTTCCTTTATCATTCTATAAAGTTCTGGCAATTCGTCCGGGCTATCTTGCAAATCGGCATCCATAGTAAAAACCACATCGCCTTTTGTCGCTTGAAACCCTATTTGTAAAGCTGCAGATTTTCCGTAATTACGTCTAAAAGACAAACCTCTAACATTTGGATTTTCAGTTTTGAGAGTTTCTATAATCTGCCACGATTTATCAGTACTTCCATCATCAATAAAAATGATTTCATAAGTGCGTTTCTCCTGCTCCATCACCCTCGCAATCCAAGCAGTTAATTCTGCTAAAGATTCTTCCTCGTTATATAGTGGTATTACTATTGAAATGTCCATGTAATTATTATTGATTGTCGATTTCACTCATTTCTGCACCAAATGGATCGTCAGATTTTTTACGTACAAATGCACAAGCAATTAAAGCTGAAAAGAAACCCATTATCAAAGTCCAGATTATAGAAAATCCTGCAGATTTAATTGCACTAGTTTTAGGTTGCTTCAACATATCATCGATAGTTTTATCTATTTTACTTTGAGGCACACCTTGCTCGTACATCATTTGTTCAACTTTCGAAGCCATTTCGACTCTTACTCTTTCTTCATAATTTGGTTCAATCCATGTAGAGAAAGCAAAATTATAAACAAATCCAACAATTGCAATTGCAGCCACCATTATCATCGCATTTTTTAACGCTGACGAATATTTAAATGACTCAGGGCTAAAAGCATTACGAAATTTTCTTCCAAAAAAGGCCAAAATAAATACACTTAGTAAGAAATTTACCAAGAAAATAACAATTCCTGACCACATACTCATCATTACGAAGTCAGTAACATACACAATAACCGAAAATAATATAGATATCAATGCCGCATACAGTCCGTATGTTAGCAATGTTTTCATTTTTTCGTTCATAATACTTCAATTTTATTTCTGTCAAAGATATTCAGTTTTTTTTAAAAATTATGAATCTTTTTTTGAAAATCAAATAAAAATACTACTTTTGTGCCGGGTAAGTCTTATACGACCAGCTCCCGCCCAACTCCCCCAGGTCAGGAATGAAGCAAGGGTAAGCGGTTGTAGCGGTGCGATATAAGTAGCTTACCCTTTTTTTTATTAATATAATTGAAGAACCCTTTTCTTTGCCCAAAGAATTCATTAGAGACAAGCCACATTTACCTACTTTTGAGAAGTTCTTTTAAAGAAGCATTTAAGAAAGTATTGTTAAAAGTATTATTCGAAAATTAAATAATCTAGTTTAACATTATTTATTTACGAACCTGAAAAATAGTTTTAGCACTATTCGCAACAGAGAAAATGTATGTGCCTTCTTTAAAACCAGTTAAGTCTATTATCGTTTTATCTGATTCGAGAATACCAACTTCTACCAGTCTTGAAGTAATATCGTAAATTTTGTAGTCGGAACCAATTAAAAACTTAGTTGTTTCGATGATAACAGTTTCATTGGCAGGGTTTGGATACAAGTGCAAAACTTCGTCATTTGAGTAAAAATCGACTCCAGCAGGATCGCAATTAGTTTCAGGACTATTAGAACTAAGAGCAATTTTATCAGCAAAAAGATTTGCCATATTTTGTGCGCGAAGTTGCAGATTATCAACAGAATGTCCGTTAGAAGTACAATTATTCAGATATTGATAGTTGTAAATTATATCTGCATGAAAAGGAGGCGCTGACTCACCAAGATTTGTGAGATAATCTTTCATTGCTTCTCCACCATAAGCACTTGGATAAAAATAATATGGTTGACAAATATTGGATTGCTGATAGCATTCCCAACTTATTCTTCCGAGTACCCTTCCATATTCATAATTAACAATAACGTCGGATCCTTGATGAAAAATGTAAACAGGTTTTACAAAGGAAGACTGGTCAAAAATGCTTAAATCAAAAACTGCCCCATAGAAACTTCCTACCCCTTGAACTTCAGAATTGTATATTCCAGTGTTTAAATCACCCTCAATACTTCCTAAATCGGGACGTTCAAGATTTAAAGGTACAGGAACACATCCGTAACTTGCAAGATCTGAATCTGGATTTGGAGCATTAGTAATTACACCACAATCAACAGGTTTCATACTTTCATTGTCAGTAAATGCAGTTGCCAAGGCAATAAAAGCACCAGCGCTTTCGCCTGCAACAAAAACATTGTTAATATCAGTTGAATCTTCAGCAAATCTGCTTTTCATAAACCGAATTGCGCCTTTTGTGTCTTGCATTCCTCTATAGTTTGCGCGGACAATCTCCGAACTGTCACAAATATAACCGCAAGGAGCAGATATGTTTGTGTTGCATAATGCGTACATGGTATAATTTGATGTTTTATGTGTTCCAAGTCGATAATTTATATTTGCAACAACATAGCCTCTTTTTGCATACTCACGCGACAGATTAATTGTATTTGGATCTTCTTTACTACCAGCAATCCATGCGCCACCATGCACAATTACAATTATTGGTCTAAGACAGTTTCCATCATTTTTAGGTTTGTAAATATCTGCTAAAAGAATATATGGATTCCCAGCATAATCAGTTGCCGTACCATAGCTTACATTCATAATACTGTCATATTCATATAATGCCTCGGTGTATGGCAGCTGGGAATATGCATTTATAGTTGATACTGCAATTAACAGTATAATAAAATATTTTTTCATAATTCTTTTATTTATAGAAACAGTAATGATTTGATTTTGTTGAAATGTAAAACTTTTTCAACTGCTTTTTGGCTGTAAATATAAGTAAAAAGAGACTAAATTTAGTTGAGCGAACAGTTTTTTTTAGCTTAAAAACATATCTGGCAACACAATTGGTTGAAAGATTTGGAAAGAGATTTGCCAAAAGTAATCTTCGCAGAATGATTCAGCTTTAGAATTATTTGACGATATTTGAATTGTCGTTCCACTGGCACGACAATTAAGCTGGTTTCATGTTATTGAAGTTCTAAAAATAAATAACAATGAATCCCGAGCAGATTTAAATAGCGAAAATCATACAGTATTAAGATTATTAAAGAAATTAACTTCTAATTCAATTGATATTTCGGAAATTGATAATCTTTAACTGTTTTTAAATTAAAAATAATTTGAATGAGAGGTAATGAATGGTGCCAGGGGGATTGATTTTCAATAAATTACAATTGCCTGTTTTTAAAATTAAAAGATTGTAATTACGTTATACTTTATCGATTTTCATTTGTTTTAACATTCTTTATTTATACTTTTGTTGTTGGCACAAAAGTCTAATTTTATTAAAGATGGGTAATTCAAATGGTATGATGTTTTTTATTAAAGATATTATCAAGAAAGGATATGCTTGCTTAATTTATTCGATATGCATTTTGTTATTTATTCTCACACCATTTAACATCCAATCATCAAATTATTTTATTACAACTGGCCAATTAAACTTACGGATTGATGCAAATAGCAAATCTGAGTCAATAGTACTACTGCATAAAGGTGACACTGTTAAGCTGATAGAGGACTTCAATAATGATTGGTTTATAGTTAAATATAAAATTGACACAGGCTTTATCTCAAAACATTACCTCTCGAAAATCCAATATGAAGAAATAATAGATATTCCTAAGGATGAAATAAAAAAGCCTTACCAAGAAGAACCTGATTATAGTTCACTTGTTTTTATTGCCCTCATATTGATTGTAATAATAATATTTGCAGGAATATCATTTTATTCTGGTAAAACAATCAAAACCCATGATAACGCGGCTTTGTTGTCTTTGTTTTTTGGGTCTTTCGGCTTTCAACATTTCTATTTAGGGAATACCAAAAGAGGTCTTTTTTCAATCCTATTTTGTTGGACTACGATACCAACTATAGTTGGGTTTGCAAACTTTGCGTCAATTAACAAAATGTCTATTGCAGAATTCAACAATTTATTTAACGATCATTCCCAAGATATAAATAATTGTCACAATAATCAACTTGCAAATTCTGAAAACCCAAAAAATAAAACAAAATTTACCATAAGCAGTATTTTTAAGCTGAATCCTAGCATAGTTAATGAGCCAACAGATAATAAAGCATCCAGCAATAATTTGACAAAACCGAAACCAGATGAATCATTTTGGATGCCTCCACCTCTAATTGGTTCATATTTTAACGAATATAGTTTTTTTTCAAGAGCACATACTGAGCAAAAAAAATTCTATTCATATTTTAAAAGCCAATTTAATAGAGGCGTTTGTTTTAGTCTAAAAGGCGAAAACAATTATGCATTTCTTCTTTACTATATTTTACTAGCGGAGTATGAAATACACAAAGATTATTCATTACTCAAATCACAATTTCAACTTTTAATCAAAATATGCCCTGAGTTAAAATCAAATGTGACTAAAGACTTATCAAATTTAAAAACACAAGCAATTAATGATGATTATTCACTTACCAATAGTAATGAGGATAGTTTCACAATTAAGAATCAAACAGCTGACGAAGTAAAAGTTCTTGACAATGTCATTCAATCTTTGGATAACAGAATTGCTAAACTAACTGAATCTAATACAAATGAAACCAACGAAAAATCATCCATCGTAAAAAATATTATAGAAAATAAGCAATTACCGGTTCCTAAAACTTCAATAAATGTAGAATCAAGCAAAATTACAAACCCAAATCTAGAAACTAATCAAATAAATATTGAACCTTCAATCATTGAGGTAAACAGTCAAGAATATAATTTAACTATAGACAATAGCGTACCCACAAATGATTTTGAAAACCATCCACCTCACTGGGATTTGAGGTATATCTATTCAACTCAAGAATTAAGGTACGCAAATAAAGAGCAAAAGGATTATTACAATTATTTTAAAAAGCAAGTTTTAGATGGTTTTTCCGTTGATATAAAAGGGGAGACGAATTATGCTTTTATTCTTTTATTTGATCTATTTTATGATTTAGGTAACAATTTAAATATTGATACGTTAGAAGAAAAACTTTTGCTATTAGGACAAATATGCCCAAAAACTAAGTCTTATTCAACGACAATATTAAAAGATAGGCTAAGAAAGAGAAGTGACATTTTATCTAAAGAAAAACTTTTTAAATTAGATGACCCAAACTATCTATTTGAAGTAGGTTTTTCAGATTTTGATCCAAATCAATTTAGATTGGGAACTAAATACAAGGATAAACTTAAACTATCAAAGCAAGAAATTCTGTGGCTCAATAAAATTCATGATCAATCCAACGTTTTTACTGCTATCGAAGGCTGTTGTTTAGCTACTATTAAACTATATATTTTCACATTATATGAACTTAATGATAAATTGAATAAACAAGGGAATGACTTGGATAAAACTGTGTCCTTCTTCATAAATCAAATAACAGAGTATTATAAAAACGAATACAATAATAGCGATTACAATTATTCAAATTCAAATGAAACAAATTGGATGGATTCTGTTTTTTACTCAGCAATATATAAGCGCGTTGAAAACAAAATCAGAAGGTTATATAAACATAACAGACGTTTAAGTGAAACTTTCTCTTGTTGCAATGGTTCATTGGATGTCGAATTCGACACAAAAATTGGCAAAACAGTTGAAGCTATATTGGATGAACTAATACACAAGATTGATGAGCCAGACTTTAACACTCAAGTTGTTTTAAATTCGCAAAATACGAATAGATGGAAAACCGAATTTAATCAATATTTAATTTCCCTGAATAATGGAGAAGTAGAAAAGTTCAAAGAATCAATGGTTATTCTCGAAATTGCAAATAAAAACAATCCGAATATTGAAAACATTTTGTACGAAGCTTCAAAACATATAGCGAAATTTGATAAGATAGCTTCATTGACCTACTATGCGAAATATGTACACTATGATTTGAATTCTTCAAAATTTAACAACCTAAAATTAAATTTAACTGCACAAAAGTTTCTATTTAAAACTGAGGAACAGCAAAGTGATTTTACAAATATAATTGTTGAATTAATCCAAACTAAAGATATCAACAAAGCGATTGCAAGTATTACAACTATTTACAAAACAAAAAGAAAACAAATTGACATAAATAAATCGGCAATAAAATCTATTGAAGTAATGCATAATGAAACGTTACAAATACTCAATCAATATCTTGATACAGATAACGAAGTAATCTTTCAAAACAATGATAACTCTTTAGCTATTGTAAATCCTGACATGGAACTATATTCTATCAACCATAAATCTTCACAACTGTCTCCAATAAAATCTGCAATAGTACTAAATGACATTCAGATTGATCTTGTGAAAATGTTTTTAAACAATTCTTTTTTATTAAAACAATCAGAAGTAGAACTTTATGCAAAAAATAATGGTATTTTTAAAAACCAATTAATTGATAGCATAAATGAAAATTGCTCGGAATATTTAGATGGAGAAGCTCTTATTGAAGAAGATAATGATAATTACATAATTGAAGAATCGTATTATAAAGAAATAGCTAAATAACTTTCGCAAAATGGCAATACAAATTAAAACTAAAGAAGCTACAGCAATAATCAATTCATTGTCTGGTGGCGTCGTTCCTAGAATTGGCGTTCAACACATTACAGTTGGTAGAAAATTAGAAATTGAAGCTTTTACAGCGGCACTTGATGATGTTAAAAACGGGCAAAGCATAGTAAGATTTTGGATTGGGGATTTTGGATCTGGCAAATCTTTTATGCTTCATCTTTTAAACACTGTTGCTATTAAACAAAAATTTGTAGTTGCAAATGCTGATTTTACACCTAATAATAGACTATATTCAAATGATGGGAAATCTGTTGCTTTATATAGTGCAATTATGGATAATATTGCGATACAAACCAAGCCAGAAGGAGGAGCCTTAACTACATTGTTAGATAAATGGATTGAACAAATTATATTCAACACCGCGCAAGCGAATAATATTCAATTAGCAAACATTAGAGATGAAAAATACCTCAACTTGATCCAAACTAATATTATGCTGACGGTTAATGAAATCACAGAAACTGGCAGCTTTGATTTTGGCACAGTGATAATTAAGTATTATGAAGGTTATATAAATAATGACGATTACTTAAAACGAAGTGCTTTAAAATGGTTAAAAGGCGAGTATAATACAAAAATTGAAGCACGACAAGACTTAGGAGTTAGAGAAATTATTAATGACATGAATTATTATGATATGCTCAAAAACTTCTGTAAATTATTTGTAAGTATTGGATATAGCGGTTTTATGATAAACCTTGACGAAGCAATTAACTTATATAAGATTTCAACTTCAACTATGCGTGCTAAAAATTATGAAAAGATTCTATCAATATATAATGATTGCTTTCAAGGCAAAGTAGAAAATTTATTTATAAATTTCGCTGGCACAAAAGAATTTCTTGTTAACGAAAGAAGAGGTTTATATAGTTATGAGGCTTTAAAAACAAGATTAGAAACCAATAAATATGAAACTAATGAATTAAGGGATTTAGCTCAACCGGTTATCAAGCTTGTACCTTTAAATCACAATGAAATTTTTGTGTTACTAAAAAATCTAAAAGAAATATTTAATTTCAACTATAACACTGTAATCGATATAACTGAAAAGGATATTCTTATTTTCATGGAAGAAATGTTTAACAAGCCTGGCGCTGATGAATTTCTTACACCACGCGAAGTCATTAGAGATTTTCTAAATATCCTAAGCATTTTAAGACAGAACCCAAGTGCTAACAAATTTGATTTGATTTCTAACATTGAAATCAAAGATGAAAGAATAAATGAGATTATTTTAGATTCAATAGAAGAATTATAATGCCATACAACTTACTATCTGAGCCAATTAGAAAATACATACGTGATAAACGCTGGGATGCTTTGCGCCCCATTCAAGCCGCAGCAATTGTAAAAATAACAACTACAAACTTAAATTACATTTTAGCTTCCAGAACTGCATCAGGTAAGACAGAAGCGGCATTCTTACCAATACTATCAAAAACAGATTTCAATCAAGTAGGAGTCCAAGTATTGTACATTTCGCCTTTAATAGCTCTGATAAATGACCAGTTTTATAGAATTACAGATTTATGTGAGAATTTAGAAATAAAAGTAACCAAATGGCATGGAGAAGCAAACAAATCATTAAAATCTAAACTTATCAAAAACCCAAGTGGAATAGTAATGATTACGCCTGAGTCTCTTGAAGCAATGTTTGTTAACGCTCCTTACAATGCACATACTTTGTTTGGGAATTTAAAGTATATAATAATTGACGAGATACATTCTTTTATCGGTGTTGACAGGGGAATTCAATTAATGTCTATACTTTCACGAATTCAAAGAATTAACAAAGAGAATATCATCACTATTGGTCTTTCTGCTACAATTGGAACAGAAAATTATTTAGAAGCAAAAAAATTGATTGGGAATATTTCCGAAACTAAAATTTTATTGGATAAGGAAAAAAAGGAAACTGTAGTTAATTTTAAATATTTCTCTGTAAGCACTAAAGAACTGTCATTAGACTTAATAAAAGATTTATATGCTGAAACTTGTAATCATAAAGTATTAATTTTTCCAAATAGTAGAGGTAAAGCAGAAGAAATTGCAGTTAAACTGAAAAAAATATCTGAAAAGCTACATGGGCATAGATTTTACTACTCACATCATTCTTCTGTTGATAAAGAAATCAGAGAAGATATTGAAAAATTTGCAAAAAACAATGAAAGATACAACTTCTGCATTTCCTGTACATCAACATTGGAATTAGGTATCGACATTGGCACAATAGATAAAATTGTTCAAATAGATTCAACTCATTCGGTATCATCATTAGTTCAAAGAATTGGCAGAAGCGGGAGAAGAGAGGGAGAAAAAAGCATAATCAATATCTATGCAACAGACAAATGGAATTTACTACAGTCTTTAGCTTGTTGGCAATTATATAATTCTGACTTCCTTGAACCGTTGCATATTTCAGACAGGCCATTCGATATTTTGTTTCACCAACTCCTATCTATATCAAAACAGCTTTCAGGGATTAGTAAAGCATCATTGACACAACAGTTAAAAACTAATTTTGCTTTTTCGCTAATTTCCGAACAAGACATTATCTCTATTATAGATTATTCTATCTCAAAAAATTATTTAGAATTATTAGGTAATGAAATTATACTTGGCGTAGAAGGGGAGAATATTGTTAATACAAAAGAATTTTATAGTGTATTTAAAACTGAGCCTAGTTTCAAAGTTATTAATTCTGGTCATAAAATTGGAGACATTCCGTTTTCTCAACAGGTTATTCCTGATGCAAATATTTTGCTCGCTGCAAGGATATGGAAAATAATAGATATTGATTTTAAGAGTGCTAAAATTACAGTTATTCCGGCAAATGATGGAAAAAAACCTATTTTTTTCGGTTCTATTGGTGAAACTCATGAAAAAGTTCGTGTAGAAATGCTTCGAATTCTCAAAAGTAGCGAGGAATACATAGAATTGGACAATTCTAGTAAAGATATTTTAACTGAATTTAGAAATGATTTTAAAGGGTTTATTATTAGCGACTTCCAATTTGATAGGCCAATAGTAGTAAAAAGTAATAAAATCAAAATATACACTTTTACTGGTACAAAGATAAATAATAGCTTAGTTTTTTTAATTAGTTTGACAGGTATTGATGTTATTCTTAATGATCAAAGTAGCACTCTTGAAATAGACATAAATATTGACGACATCGGGTCATTGACAAATAAAATAAATGATGTATACGTTGATATTGACTTCCATTTAAAAAATTCGGTTGAAACAAATGAGTCCTTGCTAAATTTTTCAAAATGGGGCAAATTCCTTCCAATCAGTTATCAATGTCAGATATTAAAAGAAAGAACATATGACTTTGAAAATGCAATATCTTTTTTAAATAGATTGATTTTTATAGAGTCAGACATATAAGTTTAATAAATTATTATAGCATATTTTGATAACATTTTTGTTCATTCAAGTCTTCATACAATTGGCTATTTTTTAATAATTTTAAAATTGAATAATATTCCCTCGCTCGCTCGGAGAATTTTGTTTGGGTTGGTGGTTTGGAGGGGGTGGCCGAGGTAAAGTAGGAAGTTATTAACAATTTATATGAATAGTAGGATATCTATTATGATGTATTTGGATATGTTTACTAAACAATATTATCATGTCTTTAATTATTGATTTGCCAAGACTGTTATAGTTTTATTATTTGAGACTATTTCTCATTTAAGTGTTTTTTTTAAAAAAGAGAGGCAAGTTAATTATAAATCATTGTTCATAAATTTCATTAGTATTAATGTTCAATTAATGCTAATATTTATATATTTGTGAAAGCTTGTTTTACTAATATATAAATATAATTATAATGAGGCTAATTAAGAATTTATTTTTTATTGTGTCATTGTTTTCGCTTAGTATAATTTGTTCGGCTCAAGATTTTTGGATTAAACAACAAACTCCTGAAAACTTCCATGCAAAAGACATTGCATCAGACAAAGAATCAAAGCTATTTATAGGAACATCTGATGGAATTTATTCTACCGATAGTTATGGAGAGAATATTGTAAAAATTGGATTGGACAATACAATATTTTCAGTAGCAGTAAATATTAATGACGAAATATATGCAGGATCTGGACCAATTTTCTATTCAGATGACTCAGGAAACAATTGGACAGACATTAGTACTCCATCAAATGTCCATACAATATTTCTTAATGATGATAAAATATTTTATGGATACTGGGGTGGAATTTACTCGACAGTTGATTTAGGTGTAAATTGGAATTCAGTTCTTGAAACAGATTATTCCGAACAAATAACATGCATCATTCAAAAAGATTTTTCAACTTACTTTGCAGGATCAACGGCATGGATGGGAGGAGGAGGTGTATACAAATCTATTGATGGAGGACTTAATTGGTCATTGATAGGTCTTTCAAATTATTATATCCAATCACTTGCCTATGATACTCAAGGTAGATTATACGCTGGAAGTATAGGGAATGAGGGAATCGGCA
>JBBQCZ010000078.1:0-18164 GCA_038319215.1 Bacteroidales bacterium
GGCGCTTCGTTTGATGATTTTTGCAATCATCAAACTCGCTTACCCATGGTTTAAATAAATGACGCCTTCAGCGTCGGTAGATTTGTAATAACCACAGGGTTCACTTAATTAAATAATTTTTGCAAATCATCAAACTCGCTTACAAATGGTTTAAATAAATGACGCCTTCAGCGTCGGTAGATTTGTCATAACCACAGGGTTCACTTAATTTGATAATTTTTGCAAATTATCTAACTCAATTACACATGGTTATTAATGAGTGAAGCCTTCAGTGTCGTAAGATTTGTCATAACCACAGATTTCACTTAATTTGATAATTTTTGCAATCATCAAACTCAATTACACATGGTTTAAATAAATGACGCCTTCAGCGTCGTAAGATTTGTCATAACCACAGGCTTGACTTAATTAGATAATTTTTGCAAATTATCAAACTCACTTACAAATGGTTTAAATAAATGACGCCTTCAGCGTCGGTAGATTTGTCATAACCACAGATTTCACTTAATTTGATAATTTTTGCAATCATCAAACTCAATTACCCATGGTTTAAATAAATGAAGCCTTCAGTGTCGGTAGATTTTAAAATTATGTAATTAATTTTTATTCCGTACAGGTTTTCGTGAAATGTTTTTTAAACTGTCCACTGGTCGTGAATAACTCCAACTAGATAATACTTATCATTGTGTTTCTTAAATACAAGTCTTAGGCTGCACCAATCTAAACCGTCAAATTGTTTATCAAATCCGGAAAAGTATAATTCAACAAAATCACAATCTGGGTACATCTCATCAAGATTATTATAAGTTGTACTACCGCTAACAATTTCATTTACGCTTTTTTGCTCTGCATTAATAAAATCGGCATCATAAACAAAAGAATCAAAATATTCTTCTTGTGTTAAACGAATATCTTCACCACTTCCATCATAACTACCCCATAGCAGTTTATTTTGTTTTTTCGCTTCGTCAATTAATGAAGTTTTTGTTAAAACAATATCTGATATCGTGTCAATAAAGGCATAAGCCGAAAATCGCACACCTAATTCTGGGTGAATATATTCTGCAAGTTGTTTATAATTTTCATCTTTTATTGAAGTCAAAATCTTGTTAGACAAATCTAATAATAAAGAGTCTTTATTCAAATTATCAGAGTCTGATATCGTTTTATCAGAAACACTGGAATCACTACTATTTTGACTGTTAAAATTACACGAAGCCAACACAAAAATCAATACAGAAAACAATAAAAGATTCTTCATAATAACTATTTTTAAAATTAAGGTAAAAAAAAAGGCGTAAAACTCCACCTAATATAAACTGGCATCAAAAGTAACTTAGAATTCTTGTATTGCCAAATATTTATCAAAGATTTTAAAACTTATTTTTAGTTCTTAACAGACGTTTTCTATAAGTATTAAAAGCAATACTCTTTTATTAACAAAAGTGCGGAACTAACACGAATCAGAAAAAATCAGATGTTGTATTTACCCAAAAAGCAAAAACTACAACTTGGTTCTTTTCAAATTAAAAGTAAAATACCTCTGAACAAAATAGCTGTAAATTACAACAATTAATGTGGTTAGAATTTTTGATGCAGTAGCCCAGAAATAACAATATTCTACAAAAAGTTTTAGTAAAATATAATTTAAAACTATAGAACCCATCACCGTTATGCCATATCTAAAAAGTTGTTTGCGACCTTTTAGCGTTGATTGAGTAAAAGTTACATATTTAGCAAGCATAAAGCCGGTTGTAAAAGTGATAGGAAACACAAAGATAAAAGCGGCAATATGAGCTCCAATTGTAATTCCAAAAATCTCGAATACTTGCTTATCAAATACGTAGTTATAAAAAATAAAATATAGAAAAATATCAAGAGCAGTGTTCATTCCACCAGTAAAGCCATAACGAAAAGTAACCTGCGACACAAAACGACTGAAAGGCTTATAAAACCAGTCCGCTGTTGTGATAATTATTTTTCGTCCTAAGGAAAGCAGTTTGAGCATTTTAAAAATTTTTGCGAATATATAAAAAAGATTTAAATCTAAGTCAATCAGCTAAACTATCAAATCTTTCTCACTAACATTAAGCCATCCCTAAGTGGCAAGATAATTTTTTCGACTCGTTGATCATGTTTTACAAAATCGTTAAATTCGATAATCCCTTTAGTCATAAGGTCGTTTGATTCAACTGGCATAAATATTTTATTATCCCAAAGAACATTGTCGGCAATTATCAGTCCGCCCTTACTTACCAATGGAAAAACTAAATTATAATAATTTAGATATTGGCGTTTGTCTGCATCGATAAATACAAGGTCGAACTGCTGTTTTAATTGAGGAATTATCTCAATAGCATCGCCTGTTAATGCGTCAATTTTATTTTCGAGTCCAGCTAATTTAAAGTATTTTGAAGAAAGCCAATCTATTTCGTCGTTAATTTCGATAGTTACCAATTTTCCATTTTCTGGTAAAGCACGAGCCATACAAATAGCAGAATAGCCAGCGTAAGTCCCAATTTCTAGAATATTTTCAGCTTTCATTAAAACAGCCAATAAATATAGAAAACGACCCTGATAATTTCCAGAAAGCATACGAGGATGCAGTTGAGTTAGACCAGTTTCATGGTGCAATGCTTTTAGAATATCGTCTTCTGGCAATACAAAATTTTCTATAAAATCGCTGCTAATTTTTTCAATATTTTTCATTTTACAAATAAATTAAAGTTGAGAATTTATCTCTATCAAATATTTCATTTGCGACTTCTGCAATTTGTGCTGCTGTTACGGAATCTATTTCCTTTATTGTTTCTTTTAGAGTTTCGATTTGATTGTAAATAAGATAAGTTTTACCCATTGACAGTAAGGTATTCGAATGTATTTCGCTACCAATAGCAATTTGCCCGATTAGTTGTTTTTTAATTTTTGACAACTGTACGGGACCTAGGTTTTTAGTTTTAAGTGATTCGAGTTCCTTAAAAATTATATTATTTGCAATTTCGAGGTTTTCTTTATCTGAACCAAAATAAATATTGAAACATCCTGTATCTTCGTAAGGAGAATAATTTGCTTCTATATTGTATGAAATACCTTTCTTTTCTCGTAATAGCATTGTTAGCCTAGAATTCATTCCGGGACCAGCAAGCATATTTGCAAGTAAGAAAAGAGGCAACCGTTTAGGATTATTAAATGGATAAGCATAAGTCCCCAGAATACAATGCGCCTGATGTGTGTTTTTTTTGACAGTTTTGTTTACTGCAACATTGCCATCGAAAACAATACGTTTATATGTGCGCAAATTTGGAGGATTTGAGCCTAAATACTTCTCGCAATACTTAACTAGCTTTTCAAATTTTATTTTACCTATTGAGCAAAACACCATCTGATCTGTGTTGTATTTTTCATCTGTAAATTTTGAAATGTCTCTGGCTGTATATTTCTCGAGGAGTTTTTTAGTACCAAGAATATTTCGGCCTAATGAATGACCGGGATAAATAAGATCTTCAAAATCGTCAAAAATACTTTCGGCAGGAGAATCCTTGTATGAGTTTATTTCATCAATAATAACTTCCCTCTCCTTTTCCATTTCTTTTGGTGGGAATGTTGAATTAAAAACAACATCATTTATTAGTTCAATTGCTCTTTCATAAAACTCGAGTAGAAAACTAGCAGAAATCGCTGTTTCTTCTTTGGTAGTCCATGCATCGATTTCGCCACCAACATCTTCCATCCTACTTAGGACATGAAAAGCTCTACGTTTTTTTGTTCCTTTAAACAACATATGCTCGGTAAAATGAGCTATTCCATGCTGATTAAAGTCTTCATCGCGAGTGCCTGTATTTATTATTATCCCACAATGTGCCACGTCTGAATCAACATGTCGGTGGATAATTCTGATTCCATTATTTAGTAATGCAGTTTTGTACAATTTATAAATTTTTTGCAAAGATACTAATGATAAATAATAATTCAATATTAAAAATCTAAATCAACAAGCACATTGATAATCAGCGCATTAGTCAAAGTAATGATTTTTTTTTGTTTTTTTTTGCCAAAATGTTTGCAAATATAAATTTTTGATTTACTTTTGCAGTCCCTAAACGGTACCATAGCTCAGTCGGTAGAGCACAGGACTGAAAATCCTGGTGTCCCTAGTTCGACCCTAGGTGGTACCACAGCCTCAACGAAAGTTGAGGCTTTTTTTTTTGGAAATTTGCAGAATTCTATTTCTCCAGTTCAAACTCTTTATAACATTCATCATAAAACTGAGTATAAATAGAACTAAATGTTTCCAAACCCAAAAAATCGGCCCATTTATTAATATAATTTAGATATTCTAAGTTCTGGAGAACTATAGACTTACATTTTGCTTTTTCCCTTTCTTTTTTCGACATTTCATAGAATTCATTTATATTGTCCATAAATGGATTTGCTACATTAAACATATAGCGTGTCGATTCGGCATAACCCTTCGTAAGCAATAACGCCTGAGCATATCCTATTTCATAAATTGATGGCTGAAATTTATCAAATGGCAAAAGAGAATCGCATCTTTCCAATACTTGAACCGCTTTTACGGAATCGCCTTCATTTATTAGCAGAATCGCAAGATCAGAAAATTTTTCACGAAATTTCACAATCTGCATATTTCTTCCAACATCTTCGAGGCTATATTCCTCAATCTGATTAATATCGAACCATTCCAACTTATTCATCAGATAATCGTACAGATAATCTGTATTAACAAACATTTTATCTATTGACCTTATTGGGACAAATTTATATGCGAAACCACTATTCTCGAAATAGTTAATTAGGCCCAGCGAGTAATCATCAGTTACTGCTGTAGAATAAAAAGCTCGTTCCCAATTATTTGTGTTTAATAGATCTAATAATAAAAGATCATTTCGGAGTAAATATGTTTTGGGAAGATTAAATTCCAGTTTGGTTAAAATTTTATCAAGATCGCCTACACTTACCAAGCCACTTTCAATAATTTTTTCAGGATCAGCGGTAAAATAAAGGTTCTTTGTGTCGTAGGTGTAATAGGAATATCCGGTTTCAGTAATTATGGGCACTTGCTCTTGAATAAAACTCATTAGCGAGCTATCAACAGAAAGATATGTACTCTCTGACTCTCCATTATAGTAAAAAACATCTTTTCTAGCATCTTGATAAATAGTTTTATCTAAGCTTAATTTTAATTTGCCACCATTTATATTTCTTTCCATAAGATAATCGATATACCAATTCGACGCCAAATAAGGAAAGCATAAAACCAACACATCGGTTCGATATTTAAGCTTATTTTGCAAATATAAAATTGGAAAAAAGTCATTATCACCATAACACATTAAAATACTATTGGGTGCACATGAGTTAAGATAATTCTTAGAACAGGCTAATAGATAATCATCATATTCTACATCAATTGACAGTGATTCGGCTGTCTCCACATCCCTAAATGCAGAAACAAATAAATGCATTAATGCAAATTCGTTTACAGCCTTAATATTGCAGGTTCCTACAATTGTCTTGAATCCTGGATTACGTTTTGCGATTCTAGTAAAAAGTTCAATTGCAGTTTGATTGCACCCAAGATATTCCTGAAGTTGATCGTCGGAAATTTTATATTCCGAAAGTTCAAGATGAAAACTATAATCATTTTCGATAGGATATTCAGCTGGTGTAATCATGTTAGTGGCACAATCCGAATAAGCGCGAGCAACTCCATACATTAGCGAATCAGACATATTGTCAAAATCTTTAAAATCGCGTATTACATCTTGCTCCCATCCAACATATCCATAGTAAGGGCAGAATTCAAATAAATGTATTAGAAATGTATCAGACAAAAAATCTTTTAACAAGTCTTGATTAACATTTTTATCTTTTAAACTAGGCAAGTCGAGTTTTATGTATTTTGCAAATGATGCATTCCAAACAAGCATTTTGTGAGCATTAAATTCGAGACCATCTAGCTCTTTGAAACTAACAAACCAACCTTCTTTATGTTTTTCAAATTTAATCTCATACCCATCGAGGTAATTTGCAACATCGTACTGATTGAAAAACATATTTAGCACAGTTTCGTAAGATGGGAAAATTACTTTTTTGTCTCCGTCAATAGCATTTTTCGCATAAGATATTGATGAAATTCCAATTGTTAAAATCAGAAATATATACAGAATTTTACATTTCATAATGTAATTAATTTTGAATTTAAGGTGTAAAATTAAAAAAATAATGAATAGGAAATAAAAAAAAATTAAAGATTATTCCTAAATTCAAATATTAGTAAAGCGAAAACGACAGTATAAGCATTTGTCCTTCAACAATAAGCTATTATCAATTATAGCAATATTTAGACAGAAAAATAAAATCAAGTAGAGCAAAATTTATTTGAGAACTAATTAAAAATTCTAGATTTGACCCAAATAATTTAATTTGCAGATTGACAATATGTAAAACCTAATGCTTATTCAAATTATTGAAATTCACAAAAATGAAAGCTTTCAATAGTAATAGTTTTAACAGATAAAAGGCATTTACTACCACCAATTAAAATGTTATAAAAATTAGATTTTGAAACCAAATAGATAAACACAGGATCTTATCCAATTAATAAGCTAATTAAATTACTTATTTAACCAAAACATTCCCTGTCATTTCGTCAGGTAATTCTAAGCCAGCAATCTTAAGTAAAGTTGGTGAAACATCAGCAAGAATACCGTTTTTTAATGAATTAAATTCTGAATTAATCAAAATGCAAGGTACAGGATTAAGTGAATGAGCAGTATTTGGAGAACCATCAGCATTAACAGCATTGTCGGCATTTCCATGATCGGCAATAATCATAATGGCATAATCCTTTTTAGTAGCAGCTTTTACAACTTCGCCAACACATTTATCCACAGTTTCGACAGCTGTTTTTATTGCATCGTACACACCTGTATGCCCAACCATATCCCCATTTGCAAAATTAACAACTATTAAATTGTGAATATTTTTTTCAATTTCTTCAATAAGAGCCTTTTTAACAATTGGAGCACTCATCTCGGGTTGAAGGTCGTAGGTTGCAACTTTAGGAGAAGGAACCATAACTCTAGATTCGTTTTTAAACACATCCTCACGCCCACCACTAAAGAAGAACGTAACATGAGCATATTTTTCAGTTTCGGCAATTCGCAGTTGATTTAATCCATTTTTTGAGAAAATCTCACCAATAGTATTATTAAGGTTATCCTTGTCGTAAACAATATTTACATTCTTAAACGACTCATCATAACGAGTCATGGTATAATATTGCAAAGGCATAGCCTTGGTTCCAAATTCTGGAAAATCTTGCTGCGAAAGAGCAGTTGTAATTTGGCGGAGACGATCGGTACGAAAATTAAAACAAATTACCACATCGTCAGGCTGTATAGTTGCTAATGGATTACCAGAATCATCGACCATTACAATAGGTTTAATAAATTCATCTGTAACACCTTGGTCATAAGATTTTTGTATAGACGCCAGAATATCAGTTGACTTTTCGCCAATTCCATTCACCATCAAATCATAACCAACCTTAACTCTCTCCCATCGTTTATCCCTATCCATAGTATAATATCTACCGACAAGACTAGCAATTTTAACATTAGAAGATTTTAGAGCCGAAGTAACTTTATTAAAAAATCCCAAACCACTTTTTGGGTCAGTATCTCTACCATCAGTTAAAGCATGAATAAAAGTCTTTTTTGCGCCTAAATTATCGGAAAGCTTTGCCAGAGCGAGTAAATGATCATCTGTAGAATGAACGCCACCATCAGACACAAGTCCAATAAGATGAACCTGTTTATCGTTTTCGATAGCAAATTTAAATGCCTGAGTTAGGATTGGATTTGTAAAAAAGTTTCCATTTTCTATTTCCTTATTTACTCTCACTAAATCTTGATAAACGACTCTGCCAGCACCAATATTTAGATGTCCAACTTCTGAGTTTCCCATTTGGCCATTAGGCAAACCAACATTTTCGCCACTAGCCAAAAGTTCTGAGTTTGGATAATTTTTTAAATAATAATCGTAATTTGGAGTATATGCAGCACTAATAATATCCGCTTTGTTGCCTTTCCCTTTTCCCCAACCATCAAGGATCATAAGGATAACTTTTTTTTGTATTGTCATTTTAAAAATTTTAGCTTTTAGTAATCTGAATAAACAATTGATGACAGTGATATGTTTAATTTTGAATGCAAAAGTATTGTTTTTTTTCATGATAACAAAGCTTTGATTTGTCACTTTTCGTTAAGTTAAAAAATTTGCAGCTCAATAAAGTAGCTAAAAAATTTGCTAAAAAAACAATATAAATTCATTAAAAGGGGATCTTTTAACTTTTATTACAAATCTTTTTTAGAATTCGGAACAAATTATTTATTTTTTTTAAATAATGAATTATAATTGTTATTTTTGCATTGTGGGAAATTACACACCCATATATCTTGTTTTGAAATTTTGTTTAACTAAATTATATAAATTATGAAAAAAACTTTACTTTTTGTATTAGTAGTATTCTTCGCTAGCAGCATGGGATTTGCTCAGTTAGTATCAGAAACTTTTGAAACACAGCCTACAGTAGCTACATCACCTTATCCAAATGTTACTGTTTCAGGATGGTTAAATTTTGCAACAATTGGAACTAGAAATTGGCAAGCAAGGCAGTTTGGAACACCAGTAAACAGATATGCGCAAGCAACTGCTTTTGGCTCTACAGACGCAAGTAACGCTATGTGGCTAATTACCCCTGGTGTAAACTTTGATTTATCAACAAATGAGAGTTTATCTTTTGATTATAACTCAGGTTATGACAATGGTTTTGGGTTAGCAGTATTGTATTCAACCAATTTTAATGGAACAACAGCTGGAATTACAACTGCAACTTGGACAGACATTACAAGTAGTTTTACTATTCCTGCTGGATCTCTTACAGCTTATGGAACTCTTGCAACAGCTGGATCATTTAATGTTTCTGCATACACTGGAACAGTGTATTTTGCATTCCGTTATACCGGAGCAAATACATCTGGTGTAACTACAACAGTTCAGATTGACAACATTGTTCTTTCAGGAACAGTAGGTATTAACGATGTTAATTTATTTGAAACTGCTGTTTATCCTAATCCAGTTACAGATTTTTTAACTATTTCTGAAAAATCAAATGTTACAGTAATGAACATTGCTGGACAGGTTGTTGCTAAAGCTTATGATGTAACTTCAGTTGACATGTCAAGCCTTACAAATGGTATGTACATTGTTACAATTGAAAACAGAGAAGGTATTAGAAATGAAAAGATTATGAAAAACTAATCTTTCAGAAAATTATAAAAAAAAGGCTATGCAAGTTTGCAAAGCCTTTTTTTTTGGGGATATTATTTCATATCCTGCAAAGCCAGCAGAATATTTTCGTTTGTAGCAGGCAATGCGAGTTTTGGTTCTTTCGAATGACCTGAGACTGCTGAAATAGCATCTTTTATTGCAAACCATGCTGCCAAAGCCAAAACAAATGGAGGTTCTCCAACGGCTTTGCTTCGACGAATAGTTCCGGGGTTTGGATATCCTTGAAGCAAATCGACACGGAAATCTTGGGGAATATCCTGAATAGATGGAATTTTATATGTGTCAGGAGAATGATTAAGCAAGTTTCCTTTCGCATCATACTTCATATCCTCGCTTGTAACCCAGCCTAAGCCCTGCACAAAAGCTCCTTCTATTTGACCTTTATCGATATTTGGAATTAATGATTCGCCAACATCATGCAAAATATCGGCACGAAGAACCTTTACTCGTCCTGTAAGTATGTCGAGAAGAACCTCTGTGACTGCCATTCCGAATGAGTAATAATGAAATGGGCGACCTTTTCCGGCAGCTCTATCGAAGTAAATATCTGGAGTTTTATAAAAGCCAGTTGCACTTAAGCTAACTTGATTGAGATATGCATTTGCAATAAGTTCATCAAATTTAATTGTAGCATCGGCGAAAGTTGGATCAAAAACCAATTCATTTTTGAACACGATCAACTCAGGCTTTGCAGGTTTCTTATAAATTGAATATATTTGAGATGAGGCAAATTCGGCTAAACGAACTTTCAGTTTATCAATTCCGTCTTTTACTGCCATTCCATTTAAATCGGTACCAGACGAAGCAGCTGTAGCAGATGTATTTGGCACTTTTGAAGTATTGGTAGCATTTACTTTTATTCTTTTATTTGAAACGCCAAATTCCTCAGCTGCAATCTGTCTAATTTTGGTATACAGCCCCTGTCCCATTTCTATTCCGCCATGATTAACCAAAATTGTTCCATCATTATAAATATTTATGAGAGCACCTGCTTGGTTTAAAAAAGCTGTAGTAAATGAGATTCCGAATTTTATCGGACTTATTGAAATACCCTTCTTGAAAAATTCATTTTCTTTATTAAAATCATCAATTGCCACTCGTCTGCTTTTATAATCTGACGATTTAATCAACTGATTATAAACCACATACATTCTATTATTTTCTACAATTGCGCCATAAGGAGCAATATTTCTATCCTCAATACCATAAAAGTTAATATTTTTAATTTCGGCAGGATCGCGTTTAAGAAAATGTGCAATTTGTTCGGTAATATACTCGATGCAAACGACACCTTGCGGAGCGCCGAAGCCACGAAAAGCAACATTTGAAGGAAGATTAGTCTTCATTGCTTTGCCAACAATTCTGATATTTGGAATATAGTAAGCATTTTCGGCGTGTAACATTCCTCTTTCGAGAATCGCCATAGACAAATCGGTCGCATAACCACCGTTTGCAAAATGTTGAATGTCAGCAGCTATTATTTTTCCAGTTGAGTCGAATCCTGCTTTATATTTCAGAAGATAAGGATGTCTTTTCCCAGTAATTTTCTGATCTTCGTCGCGAAACAATCTCATTTTAACAGGTCTTCCGGTTTTAACTGCGAGAATAGCCGTCCATGCAGCCACATGATTTCCTGAAGTTTCTTTTCCACCAAAAGCACCACCTAACCGACGACATTCCACTTCAATTTCGTGTTTTCCCACTTTTAAAACCTCTGCAACAATAGCTTGAGTTTCTGATGGATGCTGAGTAGAAGAATACACTTTCATTTCTTTGCCTTCGCCAGGAATACAAAGACAAATCTGTGTTTCGAGATACCAATGTTCTTGCCCTCCAATTGAAAACTCACCTTCAATAATATGGTCAGATTTACCAAATCCAACTGCAATATCGCCATTTTCTATTCTTCGTTCAGGTTGCAAAAGTGAATTTTTACTAATTGCATCTTCGATGGTGATAATTGGCTCTAAAAGTTGATATTCGATCTTAATAAGGCTTTTGGCAAGGTCAGCAGCTTCCTGATTATCGGCAGCAATAACAAATATTGTTTGTCCAATAAATTCCACAATACCTTCGGCAAGAACAGGTTCGTCATGAATAACTGGTCCCATTTGGTTATGCCCAGGAATATCTTTATAAGACAATACAGCATGTACACCTTTTACAGTTTTAGCCTCTTCAATATCGAAAGAAATTATTTTAGCATGTGCATGCGGACTTGTGTACAGATAAGCATTTAGAAGTCTATCTGAAACCTGAATATCGTCAATATAAATAGCTTCGCCTGTTACGTGAAGTTTTCCTGATTCGTGATTTATGTTTTTCATAAGCTACGCTTTATTAAGTGCCTAAAGTGTCTAGAGTGCCTAAAGTGCCTAGAGTACTTGTTGGAACTTTTTTTGTTGATTCTATTTATTACTTACCTTATGTTATTTGTTTTATTTTCTATTTTTCAACTTTATTTCCACTTAAGTACTCTAGGCACTCCAAGTACTCTAGGCACTTTAGGCACTCTAGACACTCTAGACACTCCAAGTACTCTAGACACTCAAGGCACTTCTCCCCGTTTCCGTCCAAAATTTCAACAATAAATTTGCTGCCATAATATTTCTTGCTTTTTCGCCTGAGCGAGCATCGGAAATTGGCTGGTAATCTTCTCCAACAAATCTCATTGCGGCTTCGACAGTAGCTCTACTCCACTCCTTTCCCACTAATTCAGCTTCTGTTTTAACAGCTCTTTTTGTCCAAGCAGCCATTCCGCCATAAAACATTGCAATATCTTCAACTATTCCATTATTAAGTTTTAACGAAAAACATGCGCTTACGGTAGAAATATCTAGATCTTTTCTTTTGCTTATTTTATAAGATTTAATAATTTGAGATTTCTCAGGAATCGGAACTATGATTTCAGTTATTAACTCATCCGCAGCACATTCGGTTTTGCGATATCCCGTAATAAATTCGCGAAGCTTAACACTTCGTTTCGTTGTTTTATTCTCGAGAATTACATCAGCATCATAAGCCATAAGAACAGGTAAGCTATCTCCAATTGGAGAGGCAGAACCTACATTTCCACCCAACGTTGCACGATTACGAATTTGTCGCGATCCAAATACGCCAAGCATTTCGAACAATTCTGGGAAAGTATCTTTTGTATTTTTTCTTATTTGCTCCAAACTTAAATTACTTCCGAAATGAATTTTATCTTTTTCGGTAATTAAAAAATTAAAATCTTCTACTTGTGACAAATCTATTATTTCTGGAATTAATTCATATCTTTTTGTAACCCTTAGCGCGACATCTGTTGAGCCAGTTATAAGAACAGCATTTGGATAAGAATTTCTAAGTTCTAGTGCTTCAGCTTTAGAAGATGGAAGAAAATACTTTTGTCTATCAGTTTTAATTTCTATAGTTTTATTTAACTTTAGTGAACTAAGCATCATGATAACTTTATTATCACAATCGCAAGACTGATCAACTTCCTTGTCTTTACAGGCATGAACAGCAGCTTCAATAATTGGCCGATAACCAGTACAACGACAAAGATTACCGGTAAGCGCATCATTTATTTCAGCTTTATCAGGTTCATTTTCCTGTTTATAAAGTGCAAAAATAGACATTACAAATCCTGGGGTGCAGAATCCGCATTGAGAACCATCAGAATAATACATTGCTTGCTGAACAGGATGTAAATTTTCGGAGTTTCCAAGATTTTCGGCAGTAAAAACCTGTTTGCCGTGAATTGAAGGTAAAAAAATGAGACAAGAATCAAAAGCACGATACTCTATTTTACCTTTTATAAGTTCTCCCATCACAACAGTACAAGCACCGCAATCGCCTTCGCCACAACCTTCTTTTACGCTTTTATGTTGTGGCAAACTGCGTAAATAATGCAACAAAGTTGTTGTTGGAGTATAGCCAGAATCCGAGAATTCAATTGTATTAATTTCGCCATCAAGTACAAATGATATTTTATTTTCGGGAATCATATTATCCATTATTTTTTTTGTTTTTCACATCAATAATTTTTGCAAGAATACTTATAGCAATCTCCTCGGGAGTTTCGCTTTTTATAGGTATTCCTATTGGCATATCAATTTTATTGATTTTATCATCTGAAAGTATTTTTTCATCACGTAGTTTATTTGCAGCTTGGGCAACTTTAATTTTGCTACCAATCATTCCTAAGTATGCATGAGGCTTGTTACATACGAGCTTTAGCACATCAAAATCGTTAATATGCTGATGAGTGAGAATAACGATATAAATATTGTCATTAAAGTCCTCGCGTAAGATATAATCCGAAAAGTGTTCGTTAAACAATTGCAAATCTGGATTCTGAATATATGAATCAAAAATACCAGTTCTTT
This sequence comes from Bacteroidales bacterium, assembly GCA_038319215.1. Lineage (GTDB taxonomy): Bacteria > Bacteroidota > Bacteroidia > Bacteroidales > ML635J-15 > Bact-19. The sequence continues at coordinate 13,749 of JBBQCZ010000078.1, forward strand.
CATCGATTACGTTAATACGAAAACCCAGATTAAGAGCCAAAGAAGTAAATGCTTTTCCTACATGACCAGCTCCAAATACATAAAGTTGGGGTTTTTGCGCAAGACATTCGATATAAATCTGCATTGATCCACCGCATTCCATGCTAAGGTCATTTTTAAGATTATATTTCAATAAAATTGAAGAACCAGTTTTCAGGACTTTGAGTGCTTCAGTAATTGCTTCTTTTTCTACGCTGCCGCCACCAATTGTACCGCTTATGTTGCCATCAGAATAAACGAGCATTTTAGAATCTGCTTTACGTGGCGATGATCCGTTGGTCTCGACTACGGTGCAAAGTGCAGCGGATTTATTTTGCTTAATGAGGTCGGCGGCTTGTAATAATATGTCGTTCATGGGTATTCTTTTTGTTTGTAGAGACAAAATTAAGAAAAATTTTGTAGATTTTCCGATTTATTTGGGATGGTTTTGTCATAGATTTTGCAAAAATGGCAAAATCTTCGCCAAAACCGGATGATTGCTTTAGATTATGAACCGTAGGCTGTGCCCACGGGTAAAATCTTTTGCTCCTTCAGAGCAAGTGGAAGTTGATTATTAATTAGGATTATTTTGATTTCTGATTTATTTGGGATGGTTTTGTCATAGATTTTGCAAAAATGGCAAAATCTTCGCCAAAACCGGATGATTGCTTTAGATTATGAACCGTAGGCTGTGCCTACGGGTAAAGTCTTTTGCTCCTTCAGAGCAAGTGGAAGTTGATTTATTAATTTATTTGGCTGTGCCCACGGGTAAAGTCTTATGCTCATAGTAATTTGCAAATATTCTATTTGATTCAAAGCTTCGTTTATTTCGATATAAAAATATTAATTGTCGAAAAACATGTAATATAAGTATGTTTTTTTTACAAATTTTAATAAAACAAATAAAAAACTGATTTATTAAAATATTTAGTACCTTTACATAAACATTTTTACCCAATTACGGTTCTAATATAAACCAAAAACTAAAAAACATGAAACACATTATTATTATTTTCTCTATTATCGCTATGTCTTTTAATTTACAAGCGCAAAGTTCATTGATAAGTATAAATGAATCTCAATTGTTACTTGATGGCGTAATGGTTAATGTTGCATCGTCGCAGATGACTGGGGATATTAAGGACATACAAAAAGCTTGGGAAAGCTATATTAAAGAACAGCTTGATGTTAAGTTTCAAGAGAAAAACGGAGTGTTATTTATTGAAGAAACTGTAATTAACAAGATAACTGATAAACGTGGAGATGTAATATCTTATTTGTTTGTTTTTGATAGCAAGGTTTCTTTTAACTTTGCCTATAAATTAGGTTACGACGTTTATGTAAACTCGACTGATTATCCTGATGAGTTTGCCAAAGAAGTCGATTTTATCAATCATTTTCTTGCTGTTTATTATGATAATTTTTTACCAAAAAGAATTAAAGAAGTAAAAAAAGAACAAAAAAATCTTTTGAAAGAGTTGAAGAAGTCAAATAAAATCATTAAAAAAACTGAAAAGAAAAATACAAAACTCGATAAATTGAATTCAAATCCAAAAGAAAAGACAGACGTAAAATTAATAACAGAAAAGATAAAAGTAAACTCTTCAGTTATTGAATCGAAGAAAAACTTTGTAACTGAAATAGACCCAAAAATACAGTCATTAAAAGATGAGATTAGCACTTATGAAATTACACTAGAAGAAGCTAAATCAAAACTAAAAACATATTAAACACATTAAATTAACGAATTTTAAAATATTATTATTATGAATGATTTAGAAAACAAGTCAGAAGAAGAAGTATTGAATTCCACACCAAAGACTAAAGAAAAAAATGTTAAAACTAACGAAGTAAAGAAGGATAATTTTGGAACAAAATTGTGGCGAGCAATAAAGAAACGGCCACTAGTTTTCGTTTTATTATTTTTACTTATAGTAGTTTTAGTAGGTGCTACAATAAAAATTGGCATCGACAAAAACAGATATAATTCAGAAAAAACAGAAATTATTGAAAAATATGAAATTAGAATTGACAGTTTGATTTTAAAAAACATTCAGTTTACATCTACAGTTTTTTCATGGTCGATTAGAAGTGAAATGATGAGAAAAAACGAAGAAAATCTTAGTCAATTGGTTACAGTTTTTATAAAAGAATCAGATACCGATTTAGTACAAATTGTTGATTTAGAGACAAATACAATTTTGATCTCATCTGACAAAAAGTATGAAGGCGAAAAGTTTATTATTCCAATGAAAATTGATTTTAATGAACAAAAAACAATTCCTACTGATAAAAAGACAACTGTTTACACTCCTATTATGGGTTTCAATAATTTAATTGGACTATTAGTTGTAGAAAACACAAAAGTTAGTTCAAAATAATAATTGATAAAATATGAAAACTTTAAAGTTAGTATTGATTCTCATATTCACAACAGTGATTATAGTATTCGCCTTGCAGAACATAGACAGTATGACTATTCATTTTCTCAATTGGGAATTAACATTGCCTGTATTTGCATCTGTTATTGCAATCTATATCTTTGGCGCTATAACGGGAGGATTGCTATTCTCTGTATTAAAAAAGATTTCTAAAAATAAAGAAGACGAATAATACTGTGTGATTCTTAGAATCAATCTATCACCTTAATCTTCTTCCATTTTCCGCCTTTAAATCTAAAAATTAGTACAGTACAAAATATAAGGAAGAATATTACTAACAAAAACCAACTAATTTCGATTGAAAGGTTAAACACATTAAGCGAAAGATATAAAATTGGTACAAATAGCCAATGTGAAGCAACAGATGCGATCATGGTAAAAAAAGTATCGCCAGCACCTCTTAAAGCTCCTACTAAAGCAACCATTACCGCTTCGGCCAAAACATATAGTGAGGCAATTCTAATCATATTTACAGCCGTTGGGATGGCACTATTAAATACTTCAGCATTTTGGTCAGGTTTAAAAATATTTACAAGCCAATGAGGTAAGAACACGAATAATACAAGAATAATAATAGAATAAAAAATTCCGATTTTCACTCCAGAAATTGCAGCCCGATGAGCAACTTGTGGTCTCCCCGCTCCCATATATCTTCCCACCAAACTTGTAACTGCTATTTCCATTCCTAGTAATGGAATAAAGGAAACTAAATCCCAGTTAAACATAATTGTAGAAGCTGTTGCAGCAACATCGCCACGTGCATGAAAAAGCGAAATCATAATAAAGAAAGCCAGAAAATTTAGAAAAAGTTCAACTCCGGCAGGATAGCCATAATGAAGTAGTTTTTTCATTATTTTCCAGTCAAATTTGAAAGATTTCATAACATCAAACTCAAGTCTGTTCGACTTTTTGAAATATGCAAAACAAAGCATTATAACTGCGCCAAACGAACCTATAATACTTGCAATTGCAGCTCCTTCTATTCCCATAGGTTTAATTCCGAATCTACCGAAGATAAGCACGTAATCTAGAGCAACATTTATAAGCATTGCAACAATAGTAGCTCTCATTACAATTCTAGTTTTTCCAATTCCCGAGAAATAACAACTTAATGAATGTCGTAATATTGAAAACAAAGCCCCATAAGCTAGCAAATTGAAATATTTTACCTGATAGCCCAGCTGAGATTCTGGGATTTTTAGAAATTCGAAGAAATGTATTCCTAAAGGCTTTAGTAATAATATAACTGGCCAAGCTAAAAAACTTATTAAAATTGCTTGAAAAGCAGCTTTGGAAGCATTTTTTTTCTCGCCTGCTCCAAAATATTGAGCAACAAGAGCAGTAGAATATCCAAGTAATCCAATAAAGAAAAACATTAGCACTTGCAGTCCGACACCTCCACCCATAACAGCATTCATTTGCTCCGATCCCACTTTTGCCATGAACAATCTATCTGTAAATGTCATAACACCATCGGCTGCTGTCGAAATAATCATTGGCAAAGCAAGAATCAACAATTCGTTAATTCCACCAGGCTTTTTGTAGCCAGAAAAATATGATTTAAAAAAATTCATTCTTTTGAAATAAACATTAACCCTTCTGATTCATTAACTGAATCAATATCAAACTCACAAATCACATCTGATACAGATGATGTAAACCGCGGAAATAATTAAATTTTCATTTTAAAAAGTATCAAATCGGGGACAAAAATACAAAAAAGAATAAGCAGAATTTTATTTTAACAATATTTGTAATTATTTAGCTGATAAAAATATTGGTAGGGTGTATTGATTTTTGAATTGAACATGGACGAAAGACCGAAGACCGAAGATTGGTGGTTTGAAGCTTATTGTCTGAAGTTTTTTCAATACGTATTAATTCTCAGCAGTGTTCTTCCAGCCTCCTGACTTCGGTCTTCGGTCTTCCGTCCAAAAAAACAAACAAACCACCTAAA
>JBBQCZ010000079.1:0-17949 GCA_038319215.1 Bacteroidales bacterium
TCGTCAGTAGTAACATAAAATCCTTTAAAAAACTCGTTGAAAGTTGTGTTATCTACGAATTTGCTCAAATTAGCACTACTTGTAAAGCTTTGCGCCAAACTCAAAGGTAAATCTATCTTCATCAAGCTGTCTGCTGGATCAAAATACAATGGTGCAGTACTTAGTAGTTCGTAATCTGAGGGCTGAAGCGTAAAATTTGAATAATAAGTAGAATCCAGATACACATCTTTTTTAAGTCTGTAAACATTTACACTCTGAGCAGCATTATAATCACCATAATGAGATGAATATTTTAAATGTAATTCTAATGAGTTTATTTCATTTACAACACTAAAATCGACATTGCTAGTTGAAATTCGAGCCTGACAAACAAAACCAGCCTTGGTAAATCCAAAAACAGGATCGTTATAGCTACCCAAAGGAGAAAGAGTTCTTTCATCTGTTGAGATAATATTATCTAAAACTGTAAAACAATCAACATCAATTGTATCAGCAAAAAGGTCCAGCTTATCGCTACCCGGAATAATCCCCAAACCAATATCAGAATCTTCTTGATTACAAGAATTCAAGAAAAAAACTGCTAACACTAAAGATAACAGTAAAAAGTTGCGACATGAAAGTATTTTATTCATTAAAATTTGTTTTCGATTAATTTATCGTAAAATTCGTTGTACTTATCAATATAATTTTCTGGGTTTTGAGCTTTTAAATACGGAGTTTTCCCAGACTCTACATATTCTACTATTTCATCATTTACACTATTTGACCCAAAAATAACGCCATCAGAATTTTCAATAGCGAATTTGGTAAGGTTTTTCCAATCAGGTGGAGCTAAAACTGCCACATCTTCAGGATAAACGCCATCTTCTCTCAATTTTTGAGGTAAATCTGCATTTAGAGGTTTTGAAAACTCATCGTTATAAACAGAATAAACAATTTTAAAATTATTGTCAAATAACGGATCGTTGCTGTATATTTTTTTCATATAAAATGGAACCAATGCAGTAAACCAACCATGACAATGAATAATATCAGGAGCCCATCCAAGTTTTTTAACAGTTTCGATAACACCTCGAGAATAAAAAATTGCTCTCTCATCATTATCTTTAAACTCTTTACCTTTATCCGTGAGTGCAAACTTGCGACTAAAGAAGTCGTCATTGTCAATAAAATAAACTTGCATTCTAGCTGGCTGAATTGAGGCAACTTTAATAACAAGTGGATGGTCAGTATCATCGATAACCAAATTCATCCCACTTAACCTTATCACCTCATGAAGCTGATTACGTCTTTCGTTAATATTTCCAAACTTTGGTAAAAATGTGCGAATTTCCCTATCGCGCTCTTGAATCCCTTGAGGTAAATGTCTGCCTATAATCGACATTTCAGTCTCAGGTAAATAAGGCATAATCTCTTGTGTCACGAAAAGAACTTTCAATTTCATAATTCAGTTACTAATATTGTTTGTAATTTGAAGTCACAAAAATATAAAAAAATATTAATATATCCGCACATTGAACCTAAACGATTTAATAAGAAAATTATTGCCGCTAGTTATTAAACTAATTAATAATCACTTTTTAAACTTAATTTGTTGTTATTATTAAGATATTTTTAATATTTGCAGAGTTTTATTGACAATAATATTTTCGCAAAAAAATTTATATGAGAATTATTAAAACAGTTGCAGAAATGATTGAGCTTATGGCTGGTGATTTAAAAAGCCTGAAGACAGGTTTTGTGCCAACGATGGGAGCCCTTCATGCAGGGCACATTTCATTGGTAGATAAATCGGTTAAGGAGAATGATGTAACAATAGTCTCGATTTTTGTTAACCCAACGCAATTTAACGATAAAACAGATTTTGAAAATTATCCAGTAAGCATTGATGCTGATCTTCGGATGTTGCAAAATGCTAATTGCGATTTTGTTTTTATGCCACATTATGAAGATGTTTACCAAAACTATTCGGGTTACAAAATGGATTTTGAAGGTCTAGACAATATTTATGAAGGAGAATTTAGACCAGGTCATTTCCAGGGAGTGGTTGATATAGTATTCAGATTATTCGACATTATTGCACCAACAAACAGCTATTTTGGAGAAAAAGACTTTCAACAATTAGCGATTATTAAACTAATGGTAAAAAAGGCCAAATTAAATCTTAAGCTTATACCTTGCGAGATATTAAGAGAAGAAAGTGGCTTGGCAATGAGTTCAAGAAATGAAAGATTAAGCTCGACTCAACGTAGAATTGCTTCTGAAATTTATAAAACTTTAGATTCTGTAAAAAATTCTGTAAGCATTTTTAGTAATCCATCACAATTAATTTTAGATATAACAGCAAAAATTGACGAAAATGAAGGTTTGAAAACAGAATATGTAGTATTTTGTGAACCCGAAAGCCTTAAATCTGTTAATATATTTGAAAAAAATACCTCTGTAAGACTTTGTATTGCAGTATGGTGTGGAAAAATTCGATTAATTGACAATATAAGTTTGCAGTTTTAAATAAGTATTATTTAACTTTGCACCGATTTTTTAGATTTATTTTATGAATATAGAAATAGTTAAGTCAAAAATTCACAAAGTAAGAGTGACAGAAGCCAACCTACAATATGTTGGTAGCATTACTATTGATGAAGACTTGATGGAAGCTTCAAATATTATTGAGCACGAAAAGGTTCAAGTCGTTAACATTAATAATGGCGAACGATTTGAGACTTATGTAATTAAAGGTGCTGCTAGTTCTGGAGTAATTTGTTTAAATGGCCCAGCTGCAAGGAAAGTAGCCGTAGATGATGTTGTAATTATCATTTCTTATGCTTCAATGGATTTCGAAGAAGCAAAAACATTTAAACCATCATTTATTTTTCCAGATACGCAAACAAACCGTTTAATCTAATGGACTTTACGGCTTTAATCGAATCAAAAATTATTAACCCAGAGGATGTTAATTCCTACATTATGGAATTAAAACAATCGAGCAAATCAATTGTATTTACAAATGGCTGCTTCGACATCTTGCACTATGGGCATGTTAATTATCTCACAAAAGCACGAAGTTTGGGCGACAAACTAATTATTGGATTAAATTCTGATAGTTCTGTTCGAAATTTAAAAGGAGAGTCAAGACCAATAAATAATCAAAATGCAAGAGCAATATTACTGGCATCGTTTATTTTTGTTGATGCTGTAATTATTTTTGACGAAGACACACCTGAGAATTTAATAGAAACTGTTACTCCCAATGTTTTAGTTAAAGGAGGTGATTATAAATTTGAAGATATTGTAGGTGCCGATTTTGTGACAAAAAATGGCGGAAGCGTTGAAATAATTCAATTTGTTGATGGCTTTTCATCTACTAATATCATTAATAAAATTTGACTGTAATAAAAAAATTATTATATTTGCGTTTGATAAATTAAATTAACCTAGATGAAATCATTAAAATTTTACATTATAGTTTTGTTTGCTTCTTTTGCTATTGCTAGTTGCACTAACGTTCAAGACGAAATAGTTGGAGTGTGGAATTTCCAAACTTTTAATACTCAGCCTCAAGGAACAATTACTTGGACTTTTAGGGATAATGGAGAATTAATTAGAATTATGGAAACAGATTCAGGTCTAGTTTTTGATTCTTGTACTTATATTATTGACAAGTCATTATTTAAGAAACAAATTACAATTTCGGGCAGTCAGATGCTTACTGGACAAGATGATTTAAACGGCGTTTATCGCATAGATAAGTTTAAAAGTGACATAATGGTTTTAACACGCGAGAGACTGGCTGACGACGAAGTTGCAGGAGCCTACTTAAGATGTGAGATGATCCGCAAACAATAGTATATGTCAAAAGATAAGACAGTTTTCGTTTGTCAAAACTGTGGATATGTATCGCCAAAATGGGCGGGAAAATGTTCCAACTGTAATAGTTGGAATTCTTTTATTGAGGAAGTTCAATTTAAAGAAGACAAAAGCCTAAAATCTGCCTCTAGCGCAAAACCAGGAAACCCAATTGCTATAAATGACATCGTTCAGAATGTATTTTACAGAATGAAAATGCATTATTCGGAGCTAGATAGAGTATTAGGAGGTGGGCTTGTACCAGGATCACTAGTCCTTCTTGGCGGCGAACCAGGCATTGGAAAATCAACACTTATTCTTCAATCAGTTCTAAATTTAACCGGAACTAAGGTATTATATATTTCTGGAGAAGAAAGTGAAACCCAAATAAAACTTAGAGCCGAAAGAATAGGGATAAACAATACCGATTGTTTTATTTATACAGAAACTAATATTGAGAAAATTCTCGCAACCATAAAATCAATAAATCCAAACATAGTAGTTATTGACTCTATTCAAACTGTTGCATCAGCAGATTTAAGTTCTTCACCAGGAACCGTTTCTCAAATTAGAGAATGTGCAAGGCAATTGCAGGAATACGCAAAAGAATCTGCTACGCCAGTAATTTTAATTGGCCACATTAATAAAGATGGAGATATTGCTGGTCCAATGTCTTTAGAGCATATAGTTGATGTGGTACTTCAATTTGAAGGCGATAATAATCATTTTTACCGTTTGCTTCGTCCAAAGAAAAACAGGTTTGGGTCAACATATGAAATTGGCGTTTTTGAAATGGCAGGTAACGGACTTAAAGAAATAACCGACCCAGGAAACATACTTCTCTCTGGAGACAATACAGGTCTTAGTGGAGTAGCGTTTGGAACAATTGCAGAAGGATCGAGAACATTTCTTATCGAAATACAATCATTAGCTGCAAATGCAGTTTTTAGCACTCCACAGCGTAATGCAACTGGTTTCGACGCAAGACGATTTCAGATGTTGTTGGCTGTTATAGAGAAAAGATTGGGTTTAAAACTCGTTCAAAAGGATATTTTTCTAAACATTGCAGGAGGACTAAAAATTAGTGACCCAGCAGCCGACTTAGCAGTAATATCTGCAGTTATTTCATCGTATTTTGACAAGCCAATAAGAGAAAATTCCTGTTTTATTGGAGAAGTTGGACTATCTGGTCAAATACGTCCGGTGTCGTTTATCGAAAAAAGAGTTGGTGAAGCTATTAGATTAGGTTTTGACAAAATCTGCATTTCTTCATCACAAAAATCAGAAATAAAAATAAAAGATTCAAAAATTATTGCAGTATCAGACGTTAAAGACTTCGCCAGCAAGCTTTTCAAATAATAATTGCTAAACCCTTATCTCAGTTCAACGAAACAAGCCAGATTGTTTTTACAAATTATTAAAATCACCATTTCTATTATTCTTATCATACTCCGCACAATCAATTTCGACAGAAAGATTGCTAGGTCTCTCGAACTTGGCATCACGCGAGTATGGCAATTTTGGGTCATCATAGACCTTTTGCATATATAATCCCCAAATTGGTAATGCAAGAGATGCGCCCTGACCAAGAGTTATGTATCGGAAACGAATACTTCTTTCTTCTCCACCGACCCATGCTCCGCTCACTAACTCTGGAGAAACACCAATAAACCAACCATCAGAATGATTATTTGTTGTACCAGTTTTTCCAGCAAGTTCACTGTTAATTTTATAAACTGAACGAATTCTTGTACCTGTACCCTCGTTTATAACACCTTTCATAAGGTCAATCATCAAGTAAGCGGTTTCCTCACTAAGAGCCTCCGTTTGGTGCCCTGAAAAATTCGCAAGAACATTTCCATTTTTATCTTCAATTCTCACAACATATACTGGTCTTGTGTATATTCCTTTATTTGCAAAAGTACAATATGCACCCACCATTTCACTTAATAATACTTCTGGAGCTCCAACACAAATTGAAGGATATGGATCGATTGGACTATTAACCCCCATCTTTTTTGCAATTGACACTACCGCCTGTGGCGAATATTGTTTTAATACCCATGCCGAGATTTGGTTTAACGATTGAGCCAATCCTGTTTTTAATGAAATCATTTCTCCATCAAGTTTTGAAGGCGAATATTTAGGAGTGTAAAATTCATTTGGCGATCCTTTTGGTAATTGGAAAGTAACCTCCACATTTGGAACTTTTGTACATGGAGATAATCCATTTTGCATTGCCAAACAATAGATAAAAGGTTTTATTGTTGAGCCTACTTGCCTTCTCGATTTATTTACCTGATCAAATTTAAAATGGCTATAATTTATTCCACCTACATAAGCTCTAACATAACCAGTTTGTGGCTCCATCGACATAAAGCCAGCTCGCAAAAACATTTTATAGTACGTTAACGAATCCATAGGAGTCATAACTGTATCAATATCACCTTCCCAAGAAAACACACTCATTGAAACAGGTTCTTTAAACGACATAATAATGGAATCTTCTGGACAACCGTTAGCTTTAAGTTCACGCCACCTATCACTTCTACGCATTGAAGCAAACATAATTTGTTCAATTTGGGCATCCGTCATTTCACCTGCAAAAGGAGCTTTTTTATTTGTCTTTTGGTCTTTTACAAATTCTTTCTGAATATATCCACCAATATGTAAGGTTACAGCATCTTCTGCATATTTTTGCATCCTGCTATTAACAGTGGTGTAAATTTGCAAGCCATCACTATATATATCGTAATTTGCACCATCGGGTTTTGTGTTTTTATTGCACCAACCGTAAGATGGGTCTATAGACCAATTTATAGAGTCTTCAACATATTCTCGAATATCAGAATAATCATCGAAAACAGGCTTATTGGCAGTTAACCATTGTCTTAAAAACTCACGAAAATAAGTTGCAGAACCAATATTATGGTCAACTTTCTGATACTTTATATCTAATGGTCTTTGAGTTAAAGAGTCAAATTCTTCTTCGGTAATAAAATCATACTTGTACATTTGACCTAAAACAACATTTCGACGGTGCAAAGTTTGTTCTGGTCTTTTAAGTGGATTATAAAGAGATGGATTTTGAGCCATTCCAATTAGCATTGCCGACTGAGTAATATTTAAAGCATTAGGAGTAGTGTCGAAATAAACCCTTGAAGCAGATTCGATTCCAACAGCAAGATTAAGGAAATCAAATTTATTAAGATACATTTCAATAATTTCTTCCTTTGTAAAGCTTTTTTCGAGTTTCACAGCAATAATCCATTCTTGAAATTTTCGCTGAGCAATTTGTATCTTATTCATGTTACTCTCACGTGGGAATAACATTTTTGCTAATTGTTGAGTAATAGTACTACCACCACCTTTAGTTCCGCCACCAGCCATACCAGTAAAAACTCTCGGCAATGCTTTAAAGTCAATCCCAGAATGTTTATAAAATCGAATATCTTCAGTAGCCACCAGAGCATCAATAAGATGTGGAGACAAATCATTATAAGAAACTTGAGACCTATTTTCCCTAAAATATGTACCAAGTAATTCTAAATCACTTGAATAAACTCTTGTTGCCAAATTTTCGTTTGGGTTCTCCAATTGCTCAAATGTTGGCATTTTTCCGAATACTCCTTTTGACAATAAAAAGAAATATCCAGTAAGCATAAAAACAAAAAATAATATAACCGCCCAAAAAGTAATTGTAAAAGTTTTAGCAAACTTGGGAGAATATGTTACATTTGCACTTTTTAAATTTGTCATAGTTTATAAAATTATGGCGTAAAATTAAAAAAAATTTATGAATTCGTTTTTGAATTTGTTTATTTTACGTCCGAAAATTAAAAATATTAAATGGAGAATAATCTAGTTATCGTTGAGTCCCCTGCTAAAGCCAAGACTATTGCAAAATTTCTTGGAGATGATTTTATTGTAAAATCTAGTTTTGGGCACATTCGCGACCTGTCTAAAAAGAATCTGGGGATTGACATTACAAATAACTTTGCCCCTGACTATGAAATTCCTGCCGACAAGAAAAAAGTTGTCAGTGAACTAAAAAAAACAGCATCGCAGGTAAAAATGGTTTGGCTTGCTTCCGATGAAGACCGCGAAGGAGAGGCCATTTCGTGGCATCTTAGTGAGGTATTAAAACTAAATAAGTCGAACTCTCAGCGAATTGTATTTCATGAGATTACAAAAGAAGCAATTCAAAATGCAATTCTTAACCCTCGTGATATCGATATAAATCTAGTAAATGCACAACAAGCTCGAAGAATACTCGATAGGATTGTAGGTTTTAGTTTATCTCCGCTTTTATGGAAAAAAATAAAGCCAGCATTATCAGCAGGCAGAGTGCAATCTGTTGCAGTTAGGTTAATTGTTGAGCGCGAACGCGAAATCAACAATTTTACTTCAACTTCTGTTTTTAAAGTTGTAGGCCTTTTTATAATTGATGGCAATGTTGTTAAGGCAGAACTTAATCAAAAGTATAAAACCATTAAAGAGGCTGAATCTTTTCTAAATAAATGTATTGGTCAAGATTTTCATATTGAAGATATTGTAAAGAAACCAGGAAAAAAATCACCAGCGCCACCTTTCACAACTTCAACACTTCAGCAAGAAGCAGGGAGAAAGTTAGGTTATTCGGTTGCACAGACAATGAAATATGCTCAGAGTTTGTACGAAAATGGATTCATAACTTACATGAGAACAGACTCTGTAAACCTGTCGAACATGGCAATAGGTAGCATTAAAAATCTAATTACACAGAGTTTCGGTGAAGAGTATGTAAAAATTAGAAAATACGCTAATAAAATTAAAGGTGCACAAGAAGCTCATGAGGCTATTCGTCCAACTTATGCTGATAATGAAAATATTGAAGCAGGAAAACAGGAACAACGACTTTATGAACTAATTAGAAAAAGAGCTATTGCATCTCAAATGGAAGATGCTAAAATAGAGAAAACTATTATTACCATTAATAATAAAGAAAATAACATTAGTTTTTTAGCAACTGGAGAAATTATTACTTTCGAAGGATTCCTAAAATTATATATCGAATCAACAGATGACGAAACTAATGACGAAAACGAATCGTTACTTCCAAATGTAAATAAAGGAGAAAGTGCAGTTATCTCAAAAATTGATGTTACTGAAAGATACGACCAACCACCATACAGATACACAGAAGCTAGCCTTGTTAAAAAGATGGAAGAACTTGGAATAGGTAGACCATCTACTTACGCACCAACAATTTCTACTATTCAACAAAGAGAATATGTGGTTAAAGAAAGCAGACCAGCTTCAACAAGGAAAATACAAACTTTGACATTAGAAGATAAGAATATCTCTGTAAAAACAATATCAGAAAAATTTGGTGCTGAAACGAATAAGCTATTCCCAACATCTATGGGAGTTGTTGTAACAGACTACTTAACTGGCCATTTTGATGATATTCTCGATTATAATTTTACAGCTCAAATAGAAGAAAAGTTTGATAGTGTTGCAATTGGTAAAGTTGCATGGGACAAAATGTTAAAAGACTTTTATAAAACTTTTAGTGTTAAACTTGAAAATAGTTTGAAAGAAAAAGAGAATACTAAATGGGAAAAGGAAGTAGGAAAACATCCCGAAAATGGACTACCAATAATTCTTAAGGTTGGTAAATATGGTCCTTATGCTTCAGTAGAGGGAGGCGAAAAGCCGATGTATGCAAGTCTAAGAAAAAATCAGAATATTGAAAGTATTACATTAGAAGAGGTACTAGATTTATTTAAACTTCCAAGAAATATAGGCAGATACGGAGAAGATGATGTAATTGTATCATTGGGAAAATTTGGACCATATATTAGAAACAACAGCGCTTTCTTCAGTTTAAAAAAAGAAGACGACCCATATACTATTGAATTAGAAAGAGCAATTGAACTTATCCTAGAAAAACAATTAAAACAAAAAGATAGCTTTAGCAGAACATTTGATGAAATTCCAGGATTGCAAATTTTAAAAGGTAGATATGGACCTTACATTGCATTTGAAAAGAAAAATTACAGGATTCCAAAAAATCTTGATCCTGAAACGTTAACAATTGATGAGTGTAAAGAAATTATAAACAAAAAAGATACAAAATAGTTTATGCTCTGAAAATGAGCATTTTAGATTTCTATTTTAACTATTCAATCCAATAATAATGATATTTATCATCATTATTAAGGATTGTACATAATAATAAAAGGCTTGCCAACGTTATTTTTAAGAATTTTTATTTTATTTTTTGAATATTTTCTATGGTATTTAAAAAATTTAGTGTAACTTTCGCAATTTGAAATTTTAAAGTAAATAAATTCATTATTCGAATTGTAGTTATTAACAATTTTTGCGTTATCAACAAAAAAATGTTAATAAAATTAGGATAATTAAAAAAAAAGTGTTTTTTTTACCAATTATAAAAGATTGGGAGTTAAGTATTGAAAGTGAAAAACTGAATTTAATATGAGGAGATTATTACTACTGGCCATCGTTTTTACAGGAATGTTTATTAACTATTCCCTAGCTCAGGTTGACTCTCATTTCAGCTTGTTTGAATATTCCCAGAACATGTACAATCCGGGATCAGCAGGTAGCAATAACGCTATGTGCGTTACAAGCTTACACAGACAGCAATGGGTGGGTCTTGAAGAAGGCAGACCAATAACCACATTATTCTCATTTGACATGCCATTGATAGATATCTTAGGAGTTGGTTTAAACATTAACCAGGATATATTAGGATTTCAACAAGATTTAAATATTAGTGGAAATATCGCTTATAGGGCAGAATTGGGCCCCGGCATGTTAGGAGTTGGCCTTGGTCTTGGAGTTATAAACCGATCAATTGACGGAGATTGGAGAACTTGGTCTTCGTTAACTGGCGGAACTGTTTATGAAGACCCTGCTATTCCGCATATGGAAAGCAAGACAGCTTTTGATATGAGCTTTGGTGCGACATTGGTTAGTCAAGATTATTGGGTTGGATTTTCTGTTACACATCTTTTAAAACCTACAATAAATTTTGAGGTAGATTTACCAAGTTCTATTGCTCGTCATTATTATTTAACTGGTGGTTACAATTATTCTCTACCAAATCCTTCATTCGACTTATTGGCATCAACAATGCTTCAGTCGGATGGTAGTACAATGGAATTTCAAATAAATGCTAAGATATTATATAATAAAAGCTTCTGGGGTGGCGTTTCATATAGGTACAACGATGCAATTGTGCCAATGTTGGGAGTACATCTAATTAATGGGTTAAGTTTTGGGTATAGTTACGACATCGTTACATCAAAAATTGGATCTTATAATCACGGATCACACGAATTGATGGTTAGATATTGTTTCGACATTCAAAAAGATAATAACCCAGGTAGATACAGAAGTGTTAGAAGATTGTAACTTTTTAATAATAATAACGTAAAAAATTGTCGCTTACTAAAATAAATGTATAATTATGAGAAAACTACTCATCATCAGTACAATCATCGTTGTCTTCCTAAGTAGTTGTGGATACTATGGAAGTGGTGAACTGACCGGAATTGACAGAAAATTATGGTACTCTCCGGATCCTTACGGGATGTTGTTTATTCCTCCAGGGACATACCAAATGGGGCCAAGTGACCAAGATGTGCCCTATTCTATGACAGCAGAAGCTAAAACAGTAACTTTACAAGGTTTTTGGATGGACGAAACTGAAATTACAAATGCTGAATATAGGCAATTTGTAGCATGGGTTCGCGACTCCATGGCACTAACCGTATTAGGTAAAGAAACGAAAAATGATGTTGACTTTGGTGATATTAGCACCAAAACGTCGTATCAGCCAATCGATTTTATTATCGATGATACTGATGTAACAGAAGACGAGTCAAATTTCATCACAAACATGTATACCAATGGGGAATTTGATTTTGATGATTATGACAATACGAATTTCCTTGACTGGAATGGTCCTCTGGATTACATGGATTTAGAAATTAAAGGTATTTTAATTAAAAATGAAATTCCTAACAATTTCAATCAAACCCTATATGTGTTACCTCCAGCAGAACTATATCATTTTATGCGTCAAATTGACCTAAACACAGACGCATTATATTACGACTATTTTTGGATGGATTTAAAACAAGCTGCACAAAAACACACATATAAACCAGGTGTAGATGGAGCAGACCAAGATGTTGCTAGAACTTTTGACCGCGAAGGCGATCATGGTTTAAGAATTGGAAGACATTTCAATCCTGAAACTGGTCAATATGAAGGTGAAATTGCAGACCGTGAAAAATTAGACGAAGACAGACCTTGGGATGATTTCGCTGATCGTGAAATTAAAAACTACGATGGAAAATCTGATGCTGGTCGTAATGGTGGAAGATACAGTTATTTTATGCACGAAAAAGTTCATATTTATCCTGACACATTGTGTTGGATTAGCGACTTCACATATTCATACAATGAGCCGATGACCAAAATGTATTTCTGGCATCCAGCATACGACTATTATCCAGTTGTTGGTGTTTCATGGGTACAGGCAAATGCTTTTGCAATGTGGAGAACAATGCTAAAAAATTCTAGTCAAAAAACTGTTGGTGATTACTACCTAAACGAGTACAGACTTCCAACAGAATCAGAATGGGAATATGCTTCTCGTGGTGGACTTGATTTATCAATGTATCCTTGGGGAGGTTTATACACACGTAATTATAGTGGTTGTTTTATAGCCAACTTTAAACCTATGAGAGGTAACTATTATGATGATGGTGGAGTACAAACTTTGATGGTTGCTACTTATGATCCAAACGAATGGGGATTATATGATATGGCAGGTAACGTAGCAGAATGGACAAGTAATGCATTTGACGAATCAGCATATAATTTTACACACGACTTAAATCCTGATTATCAATATTATGCACATCCAGATGATCCACCAGCAAAGAAACGTAAAGTTGTTAGAGGAGGTTCATGGAAAGATGTGGCATATTATATGCAAAACGGGTCTCGCACCTATGAATTCCAGGATTCAGCAAAAAGTTATATTGGTTTCAGATGCGTAAGAACTTACTTAGGAAGACATAGAGCAGACGGTACTTCTTATTCACAGGTTTATCAATAGAGATTAAAAAGATTAGATTAAAAAGTATATTTGAGTATTATTTTATAAACGGAGTATTAATTAAAAAACTGACACGATTATGAATTTGAGCGAAATTACCTCGAGTAAAAAGTACAAAAAGTTTATGGGTTTTATTTATGGATGGGGTGCTGCGGTTGTAATGGTTGGAGCATTGTTTAAAATCCAGCATTTACCAGGAGCAGGTATGATGTTAACAGTTGGTCTTTTGACTGAAGCATTTATCTTCTTCCTATCAGCATTCGAGCCACCTCACGAAGAGGTTGACTGGAGTTTAGTTTACCCAGAACTTGCAGGTGTTGAAGAAAATCTGAACATCTCAGACAAAAAAGCTGCTATTACTTCAAAAAAATCTGCATTAGAGAAATTTGATGCAATGATTGAAAATGCAGAAATCACACCTGAATTATTCGAGAAATTAGGATTTGGTTTAAAAAATTTAAATACAACAGCTGAGAAATTACATGATGTATCTGATGCAACTGTTGCAACAAACAACTATGTAGCTAACTTCGAAAAAGCTTCTGAGAAAGTTGCTTCTTTTGCAGATGCTTACGGCAGTTCTGCTGAAAAACTAAATGTACAAGCAGACAAATTGGCTTCTACATATGAAAAATCAGCGAATGTTGTTGGAACATCAGGAGACGCACTCGCCGTTACATACAACAAGCTAATTGAAAACATGAATAAAGAGCTTGAAATGTCAGCAGGTGGAGGAAAAACATATAATGAGCAACTTAGCATAATGAACAAAAATCTCACTGCATTGAATGCCGTTTATGAACTTCAATTACAAGGTACAAACAGCCAAATTGAATCTTCAAAAGCGTTATACAGTGGTCTTGATGAAATTCTTACTAATATGAAACAATCTGCTGACGACACAAAACGTTATCGTGATGAAATCAGCAAATTAAGTCATAATCTTTCAGCAATGAATACCGTTTATGGTAACATGCTTGCTGCAATGAATTTTAAACAAGACTAATTTAAGAGTTGTTTTTTTTATGTTGAACTTAAAAACTTAATTATATGTCTGGAGGAAATTGCCCGGAAACCCCGAGGCAGAAAATGATTGGTATGATGTATTTGTTTTACACTGCTCTCTTGGCACTTAACGTTTCGTCAGAAATTGTTAATGCATTCGTCAAGATTGATAACAGTATCAAGAAAACAACCATCAACTTTTCTGCAAAAACTAATTCACTTTATGCGATAATTGACGCAAAGGTGGCTGAGCAACCAGGAAAGTACACAGAACTTTCAAAAGAAGCACATGAAATAGAAGCTCTTTCTAATAAGTTTATTAGCGATATTGATCGCTTAAAACTTATGATTATACAATCAAGTCAGGGCCCTGAAGCTACTTTGGAAGAAGAAATTAAAAAGAAAGATGATTCTAATGCTGCGCCAATGATAATGATTGGCGAAGGTGGCCCTATGATGGGTGATAGTTTAAGAGGATGGATGAATAATTTCAGGACTACTCTTTTGAGTATAATTGAAAAACAAGAGCTTTTTACTGATACATCTATGACTATTTATCAAAATGTAACTAAGAATTTAGCGGTTACAGACCAACTTGACAACAAAGAAGAACCTTGGAAATGGGAAGAAACTTTGTGTAGAGGTATGCCTATGATTGGAACTATTGCAATGTTATCAAAATTACAGGCAGATGTTAGAAATTCAGAAGCTGATGTTTTGGAGTATATGATTTCAGCACTTGAAGGTCTTGATATTCGTATCACATCTTTGGAAGGTTTAGTTAGTTCCCCAAGAAGCTTTGTTGTTAGAGGCGGAACTTATACTTCAACTGTTTTCCTTGGAGCACGTGATACTTCAATGAGACCAACAATCTATCTTACCTACAACAAACCATTTTATGATTCAACAGTTGTAAATGGTGAAGTTCAATTCAAACTTCGTTCTGGAGCAGACTATGACACATTAATACTTGATGAAACTGGTAAAGGTGTTCATACTAGAGATTGTGGTGGAGTTGGAGATTTTAACTATGGTGGTTTAATTCATTATGTTTCAAACCGTGGAGATATGTGGCTACCTTATCAAGCAACTTATCAAGTTGGTGATGCTGGTTTCACTGTTTCTGCTACAAAATGTAATGTATTCTATCGTGGTTTAGAAAACCCAGTTGAAGTTGCAGTATCAGGTTATCCAAAAGAGAGTGTTAGCGTAAGTATTTCTGGTGGTGCTTCTATTAGAGGTTCAGCAGGAGGATATATCGTTACTGTTCCTACAAGTGTAACTTCAAAAGAAGTATTAATAACAGTCTCTGTTAAAGCAGATGGTGGAGGAAGAACTTTAGGTTCTGCTAAATTCAACGTTCTTAACGTACCACCACCAACAATTTACATTGCTGGTGCTTATAAAGATGGTGCAAAAGTTCCAAAAGCAGCTATTCAAAGAAGCCCAACTTTAACTGCAAAGTTAGATTCTGACTTCTTCCCATTCGAAGGTATTACATACAGTATTGTATCTTATGAATTTATGTACCAAGTTAGAGGTGTAACTCAAACAGTACAAGGTACAGGTTCAAGCATACCTAGTAATATTTTGGGTGAGATGACTAAAATGGGAACTGGTTCTACTGCCAGCTTTACAAATATTAAAGTTAGTGGTCCTTCTGGTGTAAGACAAACAAACGGTATTACAGTAGTATTGCAATAATATAAAAGCTATATTTATGAAAATTGTCAAGAAAATATTTCCGGTAGTTGTACTAATAGCACTCGCTTTTCCAGGAATGGCGCAGGTACTTGATGGTGCATTTATGAGAGAAAATGTAGTTGAACGCACATTTGTTCCTTATCAGAACATTCGTGAAGCAGACGCTATGTATTCCAAAAAAATTCTTAGAGTTGTAGAATTGAGGGAAAAACAAAATCATCCTTTATATTTCCCAATTTTGAGAATGACATATCCTGCAGGAACAG
Source organism: Bacteroidales bacterium (assembly GCA_038319215.1). Lineage (GTDB taxonomy): Bacteria > Bacteroidota > Bacteroidia > Bacteroidales > ML635J-15 > Bact-19. The sequence continues at coordinate 15,964 of JBBQCZ010000079.1, forward strand.
GTGTTCAACCTCAACGTAGTCGTGTAAACTTCCTTTGGTTAGTTTATAATATTGGAATTCTTGGCGAGAAATATGACATTAGAACTGGTGAATTAATGGATACTATTTTTGGAAAAAAATACCCAGTTTATGATTTAAATCCAAGTGATATTACTAATTGGTGGAGAATCCCTGTTGAAGAGGACGACGAATTACGTAACAATTTGTTAGCATATAAGGAAAAAATCCTTATTGCTGATGAAATAAATGGTGGTACTTACGAAGAAATGATAGATTCTAGACTAACAGATACTAGACCTATGGATCAATTATGGATTTGGGAAGAGTGGGTATTCGACAAGCAAAGATCTGTTATGGATTGCCGTATTATTGCAATCGCTCCTGATGGTTGGGTAACAACTGCAACAGGAATAGAACGCGTATGGCCATTTTGGATTTATTTCCCAGACTACAGACCATTATTCTCATCTTATGAAGTGTTTAATTCTCAGAACGATGCTGAACACAAAACTTTTGATGATATATTCTTTAAAAGGAAATTCACAAGCTATATTGTAGCTGAGTCAAATAATTACGATAATCGTCTGATTGCCGATTACTTGCTTGGTATTGATGCAATTCGTGAAGGTGAAAGAATTCAAGAAGGACTGTTCAAATTTGAACACGACCAATGGGAATATTAGAATCTTATTATAACAAAAAAAAGGAGCTCTTCGCTCCTTTTTTTTTGTTTTATATTATCGCTATTTAATAGATTCTCCAAATTTTAATTTAGCCTCATTCAATAGCTCCGATATGTCCTGTTCATTTTCTCTTTTACAGATTAGTAATGCAGAATCTGTATCAACAACAATATAATCATCAAGATCTTTTAGTATAACTACTTTATCATTACCAGAAGTGTTGATATAATTTCCAAAAGCATGATTTAACAGTACCCTCTCTCCTACTACAACATTTTTATCATCATCTTTTTCTTGCAGAGTGTACAAAGAATTCCACGTTCCTAAATCAGACCAACCAAAATTAGTTTTTAAAACATATACATTTGTTGCTTTCTCCATTACTCCAAAGTCAATAGAAATACTTTTCGCATCCGAATAAATCCTGTTAATGACTTTTCTTTCATCTAGCGAATCAAAAGCATCTATATTCTCCATAAATAAATTGTACATTTCTGGTAGAAATTCTTTCATTGCAGCATCAATAACTTTAAGTTTCCACAGAAAAATGCCAGAATTCCACAAAAAATCACCACTACTGATAAAAAACTTAGCCAACTCAAGATGTGGTTTCTCAGTAAATGTCTTAACAGGAAATAATTTTGAGTTTTCCTTATCTCCAGCAATTTGAATATAACCATAACCAGTTGCGGGTCTATCTGGTGTTATTCCAAAAGTTAAAAGAGATGTATTGGCATTTACAAAAGTAAAACCTTCTCTAATATTATTTAAAAAGTCCTCCTCATTAATAACTAAATGATCAGCAGGAGTAACCACAATATTTGCCATCGGGTCTTTTAACCCAATTTTAATATTTGCATACATAATACATGGAGCAGTATTTCGCCTCATAGGTTCTCCTAAAATATTATTATCAGGAATTTCTGGCAATTGCTGATGAACTAAATCTCGATACTCCTCATTAGTAACAATATAAATATTTTCGTTAGGCATTAGTTTCGAGAATCTGTCATAAGTTTGTTGAATTAAACTTCGTCCCGTCCCCATAATGTCAATAAATTGCTTAGGCATATTGCTGCGGCTAATAGGCCAAAATCTACTTCCAATCCCTCCTGCCATTATTACACAGTAATTCGAATTCATTTTATAAATTTTAAATAAATAAAGGACAAAATACTAAATAATTTTTTGTTTTACAATAGAGTTGTTAAATTTGTTGTTACTTTGCAAAGATATGCGATTATTAACTACAATAGGGGAATATTTCTCTTTAATGAGTACCGTTTTTACAAAACCAGTAAGG
>JBBQCZ010000080.1:0-17836 GCA_038319215.1 Bacteroidales bacterium
CTTGACAAATTATAATCAAGGTTTAGAACCTAAATCATTCCGTTTTATTGCAATTGATGAAGCCTTTAAATCACAAGATGAAGATAAAGCCCGATATTTGATTACACTTTGTAAACAGCTTCATTTGCAATTGTTAGTCGTCACGCCAAGCGACAATATCCATATTGTAGAAAATGATATTTCGTTTGTTCATTTTGTAGAACGTAAAGAAGAAAGACATTCTTGGCTGTATGATATGCCTATTGAACAATTCAAAGAAGAAAAAGCAAATTACTTGAAACAATGATTACGCCCAAAGAAATAAAAGACAAAACCGAAAGAAAATATGTTTCTTTTTTTCTTCAATCTTTGGTTGAGAACAAGCCTTTTGAAAAACTCGTAATTCGTGGCGATAAATCTTACACCAAATCATCATTACCAGAATTTGAGAAAGAAATTCAACAAATCATTAGCCAATCCAAAGAAAAAAAAGGATTTGGCTATACCTTGGAATTTCAACAAGTAAAAACAAAGTCATTAGGAATACAGGATTTGCCAACCTCAATTTTCTTTGATACTGAAAAAGATTTCTTGAAGTTCTTGGGCAAGGAAAAAGAAGTTGAATTATTCAAAACGAGTGTTGAGAAAATCATTAATGCGTTTCCCGAATTAAAAGATTGGATAATCAAAAACTCCATTAAAGTTGTCAATAATCAATTTGAATGGGAAAGCGTTTTGAAAGTGTGTCAATACTTCAAACAAAATCCTAAACCAAACTTATATATCAGGGAATTACCGATAAATGTTCACACTAAATTCATTGAAAGAAATCAAGGTTTAATAAAAGATTTGATTGATGTTCTGATTACGGAACACATCAATAAAGATGAAAAACAATTTGAGAAAAGATTTAACCTAAAATACAGCGAACCACAAATACGATTCAAAATACTTGACAAAGAAATCAGTCAAATTTATTTTTCTGGACTTGACGATTTGGCAATTCCTGTATGCCAATTTGAAACATTAAACTTGCCAATCAGTAAAGTTTTGGTCGTAGAAAACAAAACAACACTTTATACAACTTTGACTCTTCCAAAAATGGAAAAAACTATCGCAATATTCGGAAGTGGCTATAGTGTGGCTAATTTGAAAAATGTGAAGTGGTTTGAAAATATTGAATTACTTTATTGGGGAGACATTGATGTGCAAGGTTTTGAAATTTTATCTCAATTCAGGGGGTATTTTCAGCAGACAAAAAGTGTTTTAATGGATTATGTAACCTTTGGAAAATTCTTCGAAAATGATTTTGGAACCCCTACAAATATAAGCACAGTATTAAATTTGACTTTACGGGAACAAGAACTATATGATATTTTAAAAACTAATAATTATCGACTTGAACAAGAGAAAATTCCGTTTGATTATGCCAATCAGTTTTTTAATAATGAAATAAGCCTCGCTCCCTAGTCAAGCACATTGGCTGGTCGCTCAAAAAAGCCACCACACGACCAAAACCTGCAAAAGAGCTTGCATACCCAAACGCACGGCAGACAGAAACGATGTGGCAAATTGATAGAAAAATGACATGAAACAATGAACGCCAGCCCCTAACAACGTGTATAAAACATTTGGCAGTCTCAGCTAGCTCGGATTTAACTGGCGGCGAGCTCATCGGAGCTAAATCCGCGCCAGCGAGGGATTTTATTTTAATACTTGAATATAATTTCATGATTTCATACACTAAATAATTTTCACTATCTTTGGATAACTAATTAACCCTGCATGTAAATAATATTTTAAACTTTAGATAAACTTAATATGGCAAAATTTATTACTATATTTTCTATTTTATTATTGTGTTTTTGTGAACTCCATGCTCAATTTCCTTATGGTACCGCAAATATTACTGATGGAAGTGTTAGTTGTAAAACTATTACAACTGTTAACACAACGATAGATGATAAAGTCGTTTCTAAAACTATTTCTGAAGCAAGTTTTAGCACTTCATTGAAAATTGCTTTTTATCATAATGCGGAGGATATTGACCAGTATGATGTAAAAAAACATCCAAATAAAGACTTGCCAAATATTGCTTCTGGCAGCAATTATGTTCGAACTTTAAATGAAAACGAAACTCTTGCAACAGCTAGAATCCCAAGATTTCCCACACAATTGTCGTATTCAAATAAAACTTGGGGTACCGACCCATGTGATTATTCCAACGATAAAGCAATCATGTTAACACAAGTATTTGGTGTTGGGCAGGTCGCTGACGAAAAAAGAGGAGTAAGTGTTGGTATTACTGGTATTAAAGGTGAAAAGGGATTTTTTATTGTAAAGGTATTTGCTGGCGGCGGATGGGGAAAAATTACAGATTTGCCATTGATGGGAAACGAGTTTAGACCCGACCCAGACGATGAATATAAATGTAAATGGTTGCCAATTCAAGGTGATAATGCATACATCATGACTGGTCCACAAACCTCCGAACTTTTTTTGGGGAGTACAGAAATTCCTGAATTATTTGAAAAAGTTGGACCTGGATATTATAGAAAAATTGAACGTCCTGAGGATTCTCAGACCGAAATAATTACTGAGTATAAATTGCTAAAGATTGATACCGCTCAAATTCTTGGTTATGTGAGAAATAAACCTGCTTTTAAATCTTTCAATATGATTGGTTCTTATCGTCAAGTTGTTAAGAATCTCGCATCAAATGAAGTTACGGAGACAATAGAAGTGTGCACTGTAACTTTAAATTTCGGTAAATATAAAAACGATTTACTACTATCAACAGTAGATGAAGAAGAATATCATGTGTGGTTGCCAGAGTCTAGAGAGGCTAACAAAGATGTTTTAAAAGTAAAGGCAGTTCTTACATCAGAAGATGATGAACCAACTGACACACTGTATTTTTCGCTAAGCGATGTAAGCAATTATCCTGGTAATTGTACAAATTTTCCCAAAAAGCAAGATGGAAAATCTCCGGATTTAAGAAGTGATATGAGATTCTCACCAAAACAAAGCGATACAAATGTTGAATTTATAGATAGTTGCCATTTAAAAACAAAAAGTAGAGTAAGAGAAGCAACTGTCGATATTGAAATTGATGATTTTGGAGCCTTTGGAAGGGTAGAAGTTAAAGCTGCTACAAAAAATGTAAATGGGCTTAGTAAGTATAATAATGAAGTTGGTCTGATTTTACCAGAAGATGAAAATAATAATTTCATCGCTGACAAATGGGAGAAAGATGTTGGCGTTTTTGAAAGGTCGCTTGAGCCAAAAGATGATTCTGACAGATATCCAGAATATAATGATTATGACAAGGGCGATGGTTGGAGCGTTTTTGAAGAATATCGTGGCTTTTATACTGAGGCTGACTATCTCGAAAAGCCAGACAATGTAAAAAGAAAAGGCGAATTTGTGCGTACTGACCCAAATTATAAAGACGTATTTGTTTTCGATGATACCCATACTTTATTTGTAACTAATTTTGTGCCTTCTAATGCTGCAAAACTAAATTGGCACACTCTTAATGATAAACAGGTGATTCATTACAGTTCTACTTTGATAAATAATAGTCTTATGACTAATAACGAATTAACTCAGCCTTTAGTTGACGCTATGTCTAAGTTTGATCACCGCTGGGTAAATTATAATACTCCAGAAAAATATAGGTTGAAAAAGCATTATTGCATTTTTATGATGTATTCTGATTTAATTACTGGAACCGCAAAAATTGGCAAGACATTCTCATATACTGCTAATCCAGAAAAACAAACTCCTATTGATCAATGTGAAATAATCATTTTTCAGCAAAAATCTACGTTTATGGATGCAATTAGACAAAAATGCCCGGCGCAAATGGCAATTGCAGATAAGAATACAATAGGGGAGAATATGTATGTTTCCACAACTATTCATGAAGTTGGTCATGCTCTCGGAATTAAGCATCATAGTATAGGAACTGCAAAATTTGAAGATGGGAGCAATGTTATTCCTGTTACAGCCGCAATGAGAGATGAATACAATGCCGAAAGTGCTGAATATGTGGCTTATGACGATGTCGTATGTGCATGTGGCGTAAAAAGTTGTGCAATGAGATACACATTTATTTATTTCGAGGAATTTTCATCAGGAGAACTTTTACACAACTTACAAAATTCTTACTGCATGAAATCGCAAAAATACACTGATTACCTTGGCGTAGAACACGATGCTGATGGTTGTTTTAATACAATTTCGGCTAAATAGATAGATTTTTGTGAATAATAAAACATACTTTTGAGGAGCGAAAAACTTTTTCTATTTACCATGTCGAACGAATTTTCATCTATTTCTCCTACACTTTCAAACCCAAAACCTCCACATTCAAATTGTCATGAAAGATTTAGCCACTATTTATTATAATTGTAAAAAATTTAAATTAAAATTTATGAAAGAAAAGAGCTTAAAATTATTGCTCCTCATTTGTTTAGTTTTTCTTTTGGATCTTGGGTTAAATGCTCAAGTTGTCATTGAGCGTCAGGCAATATCCTCGGGGGGTAATTCCTTTGTAATGGCAAACGAGAACTATCAGATTACATCAACTATAGGTCAACCAGTTGCTGGAACTATGGCAAACGAAAATTATATTGTTACGGCTGGTTTTCAGCAAAGCGGGTTGAGTTTGGTAAATATTTTTACTGCAATAGATGCTGGGATTTCCGTATTCCCTAATCCTACAACTGATTTTGTAATGCTTAAATCGGATTTGTCAGATTACTTATTAAGAATCTATGATTCAAAAGGCTCAATTGTGTTTTCTAAAGTAAAGACATCAGGTAATTTTGTTGTTGATTTAACTTCATACCCTGCCGGCGAATATATATTACAGGTATATAGCCAAAAAGAAAATTTATTATCAAGTACTAAAATCATTAAAAATTAAACCATGAATATGAAAATGACATTAAGCCTTTTATTGGCATTTATTTTATGCAATTCGATTGCTGTTTTTGCGCAAACACGAGAACAAAACAACGGAATAACTTACCAGGCTGTTATGAGAGATGGTGGTGGAAATATTCTACCCAATCAAGAATTTAATTTCAGATTTGATTTTACTAATACTGCCGAATTTGTGATATCCTATTCGGAACTGCATACCGTATCTTCTGATGATTTTGGAATCGTAAATTTGGTATTACTTCACGGAATTGCTATTGGTGGAACACATTTTTATGATGTGGATTGGGAAAATGGGAGAGTAAGTATTGCAGTTATTATTAATGAGGTTGAAATGGGAACAATAGAATTTACTGATGTGCCTTACGCAAAGTATTCTGATTATTCTGGAGGTCTTGTAAATCCGCTTTTTTCTGAAACTTTCTCTGATGTTTCTATTGTTGTTGATGAACTTGTGGATGGTTCTCTTTTGCAATATCACAATGGCAATTGGCAAAACCAGTCTGCTCTTGTAGTAGTCGGTGACAGTGTGGGTATAGGAGTTGCTACTCCAGCAGAAAAGCTTGAAGTTAATGGAAATATCAAATCTCATGGAGAGATAAATTGTCAAAAAACTGGTACTGCAAATCTAGTCCCAATTGCTTATGGATTGATTAATTCTGATGGAACAACTGTAGCAACTAATACAACAGCAAATGTTTCTGTAGCTAAGCAAAGTACGGGTGTTTACTATGTTACTATTGCTGACGAAAATTACACTTATTTTAATTATGTCCCAATCTTAACAACCACTACGACTGGCAATATTGCTAATTCTGGTAGTGTTAATGGTCAAATGATTATTAACGTTACTGATTCATCTGGAACCCCTAGCGGCGGTAAAGTCTATTTTGTAATATATAAAATGTAAAAATAATTAACCATGAAAAAGAAAATTTTATTTTTGGCTGCGGCCTTTATTTCTACCTTTGGTTTTGCTCAAAACCAAATCGAATTGCTAAAAGACTTTCACAATGGAGCTGGCGGTTATTATTCAATTGGCGAAATTTATGAATGGGAAAATCACGGTCTGACATTTTTTAACATGACCTCTACAGAATTTGGCGATGAACTTTATGTTTCAGATGGAACAACTGAAGGAACAAAATTGTTGAAGGATATTAATATTGGCACATTTGATGGAGATCCTGAAATGTTTTGTGCTGCCGGTGATTATGTATATTTCAGAGCTTTTGATGGACTTACAGGTAACGAATTGTGGAAAACCGACGGAACCGAAGAAGGTACAAGTTTGGTGAGAAAATTAAATCCTGTTAGCTCAACACTAGATTTGTTCCATTACGGTGCATTTAACGGAAAACTATACTTTTGTGGTAATAAAGGGAATGGTGTAGGTTACGAGCTTTGCGTTTCTGATGGGACAGAAGACGGAACTGATTTGCTTGTGGATATTAATACAAATACTAACGGTAGTTCAGAGCCTAATTATTTTACAGTATTTAACGGTAAACTTTATTTTAGTGCATTTGATGGTATTAATGGTAATGAATTATGGGTAACAGACGGAACTGCTGAAGGGACATCAATGTTTGCAGATATTGCCGATGGTGCAGGTTCTTCATTTCCAAAAATTTTGGGTGTTTGCGGAGATAAACTTTTTTTTAATGCTTATAGCGATGCTCTAGGAACAGAATTATATGTAACCGACGGAACTCCTCAAGGAACAATGATGCTTAAAGATGCTAATGAGAATGGAGGGTCAATTGATGATAATGTTAATTATACCTGTTTTAATAATAAATTTTTCTACACTTGCGACGACGGAATTCACGGTAAAGAATTGTGGATGAGCGATGGAACTTCTGCAGGAACTAATTTTTTTACTGAATCCTGCACTGAGGTCAACTCGTCTGAACAACCAGTAGGATCCAATGTTCGAAATTTTGCAGTTGTGAACAATAAATTGTATTACACTGCTACTTCAACCGCATCTGCTTATCAAGATCAATTATTTGAATCCGATGGAACTGTAGAAGGGACTCATGTTTACAATAATATTCCTGTTTCAGAATTGTCAAATGTTCTAACAACAATCTTTTGTAATGATAGGCTTTTCTTTTATGGTGAATATCCGACGTATTTTAGAATTATGTCAATTGGTGCAGAATCTTCCGAGATACTTGTGCATAGTGGTGACGGACTTAATTATATCGATATTGAGAATACCAATTTTATAGGACCATTTTTTACAGTTGCAGATACATTGTGCTTTCTTGCTGATTTTAATACTGGAATTGGTACTGCTTGGTATAGATTGTTTTATGACAGCTCAGTGGATATAGAAAATAATTTGAATCAGAATTCGGAGTCTTATGCATTTCCTAACCCGTTTGAGAATGTGTTGAATCTGAATCTTGATAATAGCGAAAATAGCAGCATTGTGATAACTGATATTAAAGGACAGATAATCTTATCAAAAGAAAATCTTAATGGCAATGTTCAGATTGATCTTTCTGAGTTGTCACAAGGATTATATTTTCTAAAAATTTCATCTGTAAATAAAATAAATACTCAAAAATTAATTAAATACTAATATTATGAAAGCACGAATTATTTTAATAGCATTTTTTACAACTTGCATGTTTGGATTATCCCAAGCTCAGGTGAAGATGAGTTATGAGAAATTTCAGACTTGGGCAAATTCGGCACCTGTAAAAGACTATATGGTTATTGAAACGGAAAATCTAAGCAATGTTATGAGTGTAGTTTTATATAAGCCTGATGAGAAAAAAACTTTAACTGTTTTGTCAAGTTTTATGGAAAGATTCAACGATTACAAAATGTTTGATGAGTATGCAGCAGCCGAGGTCTATGAATTGAACGGACATAGAGCTGTGTATTATTTTAGTAAATCCAGTAGTTTCTTGAATGTAGAATTTGTAGATTGGAATTTGTCAACCACCTGGATGACAAATAAGTTGATTAGTAAGGAAGAACTTGAGGGTTTATATCTTGAATCGGGATTTGATAAAATTATTATAGAACAACAAAAAAATGATTAAGATGAAAAAAACAGTTTATTTAGCTTTTGCATTATTCTGTGTTGCCAACTTGAGTGCCCAGATAACAAAAATTTACGATTTTCAGGGAACGGCAACTTCTGGTAGAGAGCCTCTTGGATCTATTATAACAGATGACGTTTACCTTTATAGCACTACTAGTTATGGCGGCGAATACGATAAAGGACTAGTTTTTAGAGTAAAACCAGATGGTACAGAACATCAAGTGTTGCATAGTTTTGATGGCTCAGTCGGAGAACTTCCAACTACAGATTTGTTATTAGTTGGGGACTATCTTTTTGGCACAACTACTCTTGGTGGTGTAGATATTCTTGGTGATCCTAGTAATAGCGGAATAATTTATAAAATTAAAAAAGATGGAACTAACTTTACCAAATTGACTGATTTTAAATTAAGCAGTCCAATTAATATTGAATTAGTTACTGACGGTTCATTTATCTATGGTGCATCAATTGGCGGAAACGGAGATGATGAAGGCGGATGGGGATTTCTTTTTAAAATGGATTTAGATGGAAGCAATTATAACGTGTTTAAACATTTTAGTGCAGAAGAAGAAGGGCGTTTTCCAACTGGCAAACTTGTGCTTCTTGACTCTAAACTTTATGGTTATACCGAATTGGGAGGCACAGAAGGTAAAGGCGTTATTTATAGCATAAATGCCGATGGCTCTGACTTTACTGTATTATTTAGTAATTTGGAAAATGGTATCTCAGCAATGATTACAGATGGTACATACCTTTATGGTTATTCACTTTATGGCGGAACATCTTATCCAGGACTTATCTTTAAAATCAAGAAGGACGGTACAGAATATTCTATAATCAAAGAGTTGGATGAGGAAGGTAGTGACCCAAGTGGATATTTAACACTTCATAACAATAAACTATATGGGCAGTCGTATGTTGGACCAGGTGGGAACGGAGGGATTTATTCTCTTAATACAGATGGTACTGGGTTCAATGTTATTTACGAATGCGTTTATTCTTCTATTGATATATACGGGGAAAGACCTGTAGGAAAACCAATTTTTATTGGAAACGAACTTTATGGACTTATGCAAATTGGAGGAGTTTACGATTATGGAGTAATATATAAATACTCTTTCCCTGCAGAGTTGCCACAAGAAATTGAAAAATCAGATTTTAGTATTTTTCCTAATCCAGCTAATGACTTTATTCAAATTGACAATCTTGAAGTATGCGAGTTTGTGGAGGTCTATAATATTGCAGGACAATTGGTGTATTCCGCAAACTTAGTTGATGAATCTACAATTAAAATTGACGTCTCTTCATTTGCAAATGGCTCTTATATTGTGAAAATAAAAGATAAATACAATAATTTAAGTGAATTAGACTTTGTGAAGATTTAAGGATCACATCAGATTATATTCAACTTTTCTCTTAAAACGGATTTTTAGAAATGAAAATCCGTTTTTGTTTTATTTTTTTTAGTAATTTAGCAGATAAATTTTAATAAATTAAAAATGAAATCTAAAAATGTCTTATTAATTGCATCAGCTGTTATGGCTATTTCTATTGTATTTTCGTCTTGTAACAAGTATGAAGAAGGTCCAGCATTTACAATTCTTAGTGCAACTAAAAGAATAGAAGGTACCTGGCTTTTAACAGAAACTCGTGTTAATGATACGATTGTTAATCTAAACGACCTTACATCAATGCTCGGTAATGTTGATATGGATTCTATTACTGGTGGTTTGCCAATTGATATATCACAAATTACTGTTACGGCGGTGAAAGTAACATTCGAAAAAGATGGAGATGGTAATTTTTATTTTGCAATAAATGCTGGATTTTTCCCAGTGACCCGCACCGAATATATAACTTGGGTATTTGATGATGCAAAAGAAAATATTGATGTAACTATCCAAAGTGAAATTCAGTCATTTGAAATAATTAGACTGACAAATAAAGAGCTTTGGCTACGAAGGATTGAAACTCTGGATGGCCTAACTACTACTACAATACTTAAATGCGAGAAGGAAAAAGATTAACAATAGCCATTTTAAAAACATAGTATGAATAAAATATTTATTAGCTTTATTTTAGTTTTAGCAAGTCTTATAGCTATCTGCCAAACACGACCTGTTGATGCTTATTTTGCCGAAGAGCAAGGGTATTTTATAAATGTAAAACCTGCGTTAAGCGGCTATGTTTTTACAGATAATTATTGCAACTCGTTGTATTATCTCGAAAATGGAGAATTGCAAACCTTGGTTTCTGCTCCCGGTTGTGGAAGATATTTTAATGTGTCAACTGATGGGAAATTTGTTGGATATAAGCATATAAGCGATGCCGGACAGACCCCAGCGGTTATAAATCTTGAAAATGGCAAAACAGAGTTGCTAAATTCACCTACTATACTTTGTGGGCAACCAACATTTTTTAATAATGGAATTGCTTTTACACTTGAAAACAAGCTAATCGTTTTGAGTGAGGGTAGGAGAGAAGAGTGCGATTTAGGTTTTTATTCCAATATTGTAACAGTTTCTCCTGATGGAAATTTTGTTGCTTATTCCGATGATGATAGAATAATGTTGAAAAATTTATCGACCAGCACTGTAGTTCAATTGTCAGAAGGTAATAAGCTAAGTTCTTATCCGCAATTCTCGCCAGATGGACAAAAAATTCTTTATCAGTCTGACAAAATGTATGTTTACGAATTATTGACAGGAAAAACCTTTGATATTGGTTACGGACTTGCTCCCAAATGGTCTTTCGACTCTCAAAATATAGTTTTTCATAATACAGTTGTTGAAGAATATACTCTGAAAAATGCAGAAATTTATTCTTGTAATTATCAAAACCCATCACATATAAATTTGACAAATACTCTCGATAAAATTGAAATGCAACCTGTATTTGTATCAGATTCAGAAGTTATTTATAGTACATATAGCGACCGTGAAATTTACAAATTAAACACAAGCACATTGGAAAAGGAGTTAATTTATAAACATGAAGGAGATTTAAATATTACTTTTTTCAATGTAAAATCAGCAAAATCAGAAGTCTTAATTCCTGGCGAATTTCCCTATACGCATCAGGTTTATGATACTCCTGATACTCATTATGGTTACGGCTCTTGCGCTCCAACATGTGCAATTATGGCTGTGGCATATTATAATATTTTACCAGAATGGCCAACACCGGTAACAAAACTATTTCCACATACAAGTTATTATGGGTCTTATGTTGCTACTCGATATAGATTAAACGAACACTATTTTACCGAATCTTCGCAGCCATCCGGAGGAGGAAGTTTGGCTTATGGTGGTTATGGTTATATGTGGGGATTAGGTTCTCCATATTCGCAAATGAGAAATTATATGGAACTTCATTATTTTGAGTCTTCACAACTGTTTAATAATTCAGTTACATGGGCAAGCGTTTTGACAGAAATAGATGCTCAATTTCCATTGCCTATGTGTGTGATGCTAACCAGTTCTGGACATCTTATTCTAGCAAAAGGTTATATCGAAAATCAGCGCACTTTGATTTTTAGTGAACCTTATGGTGACAAAAATACTCCTAGCTGGCCAAGTTACGATGGACAAAAAGCTTATTACGATTGGCCAGGCTATAATAACGGTTACCAAAATCTTGATTATAATGGGACTTATGGAGTAATCGCATGGACGGTAACGGCACATAGTCAGGAAGTTACATACAATGATACAATAATTGATGATGTGTTTTATCAGCATGGCTTTGAAATTAATAACAGTGAAAACGGTTCCGGGATGAGATATTTTCGTGATCAAAACGCTGGCTACAATGGTCATGCTTGGTACACTTTAACTGAAGCTAGTGCAAATGATATTTGTTGGGTTCATTGGATTCCAACTTTAAATGACGAAGGTTTTTATAAAGTGTCGGCTTATATTCCTTCAGAATGTGCCGATGCACGAAATGCTCCATATAAAATAAAACACGGTGATGAAACAACAACTGTTCTGATTAATCAAAATGAGTTTAATGACGAGTGGGCTATACTTGGAACTTTTGAATATGTTGCTGGAGATGAATTTTGGGTATATCTTGGCGACTCTACTGGTTTTGCTTCGGATTCTATTGCTTATGATGCTGTTAAGTTTGAATTGCAACCTGCTCCAACTGCTTCTTTTGCTGTAGCTTCGCAAAATTATTGTGTCGGCGAAACGATTCAAATTGATAATAATTCATTGAATTATGTTTCTTGTGCTTGGGATTTTCCTGGTTCGCTTAACGTTTCTGGACCGAATTACAGTCCAAGCGTCGTGTATAACCAACCGGGTACTTATGATGCTCAACTTATTTGTTATGGAATGTGGCAAAATGACACTATAATAATTGAGGATTTTGTAAATATTCTTCAAGCGCCCGAAGCATCTTTTACCGCAAGTTCAAGCACTGCCTTTTTGCCAGATGCTATTGTTGGATTTATAAATACTTCAATTTATGCTGATTGGTTTGAGTGGGATTTTGGTAATGAACAGTTTTCTTCAGATAATAATCCATTTGTTCTTTACACAGCGGAGGGCGATTACTATGTAAGTCTTACTGCTTACAATTTAGCTTGTCCCGAGTCCGTTTTTCAACTCGATAATCCTATTTCTGTTTATGGTATATCTGCAGTTGAATCGTTTCAGCTTAATCAAATTGATGTTTTCCCTAATCCTGCTAAAGATTTTATTAGTATTAATCTTTCAGGTAATCTTTATTCTGTTCAGATTTTTAATAATCTTGGTCAAATCGTATTTTCTTCTGAGCAATCAAATCTAAATATGATTGATATTTCTGAATTGCCAGAGGGTATTTATATGCTTCAACTTGTTTCAGACGCTAAGAGATTTGCTGAGAAGATTGTTGTCGAAAGGTAGTTGTCAAAACGTCTTCTTTAGCCATTTCTCAAGATACACGTCATAAAGACGATATTTATTGTCTTCGTAATAGATCATCTGCTTGTCAATCAATGCATTAACTGCTGCAGTTACAGAACTTGGTTGCGACAACTTATGTTTGTTCAAAAAACTCCCGGAATTTATTTGCTCAACGCCTCCTTCTTTTGCTATTGCCGTCATTACTGAAAACTGTACCGAAGTTAGGAGGTCTCTGTAGCCATAATAAATATATTCACGCTCTTTGAGAATCATATCTTCGACTATGCGTGTGTCTTTTTCTGTGATTTTCTCTCCAGAATGCTCAAAAAGTCTGTTGAAAAAGTATTGTACATAATATGTGTGATTATTGTAATATTCTATATAATGTGTAATCAGGTTTTTATCAATGCTCTTTTCTCTTTTTTTGAAATGCTTCATAATAAAAGAAGCGTAGACTTCTGGGGCAATTCTTTTTAATTCCATAATGTCGGAACTCATGTAAAAGGGTTTTCCGTAATCACCAAACATAGAGATGAGAATATCTTTGCTGCTACCCGAAAATATAAAGCTATCCTTATGCTGATGTTGTATCAATGTACGAAGAATTGCTTCTGTATTCTTTTCAGGGTAATTTGTAATCTGCTGAAATTCATCAAAGGCAATTATATATTGTGATTTCTGGGCAGCCAGATATTCAAATATCTTGTTAATACTTAGTTCTGCATCTTTTTCATCAGCAATACTAACTTCTACTGATGGAACTCCGGATAAGGCATCAAATACTAATTTACCTCTAATACCTGCAACAAAAGCTGATATCTTTTCCATAAATCCACGATTGTTCTTCTCGTCTTTTACAATTGCATCACTGAATACTTTTACAAAATCTTTCAGACATTCTGTAGGCATAATGTCAATGAATAAGATTCTTTTGTTTTTGTCTTTCTGTAATTTGTTTAATATGTGTTTCAATAAAATTGTCTTTCCAAGTCGGCGGATTGATATAAGTGTAATGTTTCTGCCATTTTTTAACACTGAAATTATTCTTTCTGTTTCGTCTTTACGATCACAAAAATATTTCGGGGAAATGTAATCCAGTACTGGAAACGGATTCTCGGGTTCAATTTCTTTTGCTGCCATAATTGTTTAAATTATATTACAAACTTTACGTTACAAACTTTACGTTACAAACTTTACGTTACAAATATAACATAAAATCTGTAATAAGTCAAATTATTTTTATTTAAATTTTATAAATGGACACGATTTGTACATTATGCACATCAGAAAAAGAATTTTCTAAATTTAATTACTATTTTTAATCACTGTTGTCTGATAAAAAAAACTGAAAAACATTTGAAAATAAATTCTCGCAATGATTGTGCAAGTTTTACTTATAGAGACGCTTAGTTTCTTGAAATAGTAATGTCATTTTTTTTAAGTCACAGATTCCCAGATTAAAACCAATAGTAATTTCATAACCAGCAATCTACTTCACAACTTCAATCAATAATGCCAACGCAGTATTTGCAGCACGCAATATATTAATTTCTCGGTTATTTAGCGACAGAAATTTTCTACTAACGATCGACTCTTTTGTTGCAACAGCTATCCAGATTGTGCCAACTGGTTTTTCGGGAGTACCGCCATCTGGACCCGCAATGCCGCTTACTGCAACAGAATAGTCGGTATTAAGTAATTTTATCGCACCTGCTGCCATTTGTTCAACCACCTGCTGACTCACAGCACCATATTTTGTCAAATCGTTTTCGTTAACTTTTAGAAGATTTAACTTTACTTCGTTATCATAAGAAATCACCGAACCTTTATAATACGCTGAACTTCCTGGTATCTCAGTAATCATAGATGCTATTTTACCGCCCGTACAACTTTCCGCTGTGCACATTGTCATTCCTTTTTCTTTGAGTAATTCTCCAATCAAAATTTCTGGTTTCACATCATGTTCGGCAATAATATTTGAAGGAATAATTTGCTTAAGACTAACTAATAATGATTCTAATAGCAGCTGATGTGTAGGTTCTGATTCGTAAATGCTCATTCGTAAGCGTATAAAACCTGGAGATGGGAGGTAGGCAAGTTTTACAAATTCAGGCAAAGCGTTTTCCCATTCTGCGATTTTTTCTGCCAAACCTGATTCGGGTAACCCTACAACAAGAATAGTTTTGTGCAAGATTGGTTTTGTTTGAAAGGTTTTTTTTATAAACGGTAATACTTGCGATTCTATTAAGTGTTTCATCTCGAACGGAACACCTGGCATTGAGATTAAATATTTTCCATTTTTCTCAAACAGCATACCAGGAGCTGTTCCCATTTTGTTGTTCAGTACAATAGCATTTTCGGGAACCATTGCTTGATCATAATTTTTTGGATTCATTGTAAATCCACGTTTACTCAGTAATTCATTAATATTATCTAGTACTAAATTGCTGAGAACTAATTTTGAGTCGAACATCTCACATAGAACATTTTTTGTAATATCGTCATTCGTGGGGCCTAGTCCACCGGTAATTAGTACTAAATCTGATTTCTGTAAAAGAGTGTCAATGGCTTCGACAATATCTTTTTTGTCGTCACCAATCGAAATTATTGTATTGATTCTTACTCCAACTTCATTAAGTTTTTGAGAAATCCAGGCAGAGTTTGTGTCAATAATTTGACCAATCAAAATCTCATCACCTATTGTTAAAATCGATGCTTGCATAATGCTAAAAATTGTTTTGCAAAGTTAAGTTTTAGTCGGATAGTTTTATTAAAAAAGTGACACAACATAATATGATTATTTTCGTTCTAATCCCGATATTTTTTAATATATTCGTTATGCAGATATATCGTAAAGTTACGTTGTTTGTGCTTTTTTTTGTTTTATGTGTAAATGTTTTTTCTCAAGAGGAGAACTTACGCTCAAAATCTATCAGTATTTATATCGACTGCAATAACTGCGATTTGGATTATATTCGTAAAGAAGTTCCTTTTATAAACTATGTACGAGAACCAAAAGAAGCCGATTTGCATGTGCTTGTTACTTCGCAAACTACTGGTGCGGGGGGCGAAAAAATAAGCCTCTACTTTATTGGACAAAAGAATTATAGCGATAGAAATGATACACTAACTTTTGTTTGTACACCCGATGATACCGATGATGTTGAGCGTGAAAAGTTTGTAAAAACTTTAAAAATTGGTTTGATTCAATTTATTCAGAACACCCCAATTGCTCAAGAATTAGAAATTAGCTATAAAAAAACAAAAAAGGAAGAAGAGATTATTGATAAATGGCATGGATGGGTTTATAGTGCTGAACTTACTGGGTACATTAATTCTGATAATAATTACAGTCAGTTTCAGTTTAACTCCGTTGCTACTGCGAGTAAAATTACTGAAAAGTTCAAAACAGAAACATACTTAAGCTATTACTACTCAGAAACTAATTACGATTACATCGATTATACTTTTAATTCTGTAAACACTTCCAAATATGGAAATAATTTAACAGTTTTTAGTCTTAACGACCACTGGTCTACGGGTCTAAGTACAAGTTTACGGACATCGTCGTACAGTAATTTGGCTTTTAAAGGAAGTGTAAAACCTGCAATAGAATATAATGTTTTTAAATACGATGAGTCAACAAGAAAGCAGTTGAGAATTGGTTATTTTATTGGTCCTGAGCAAAATTTTTATGTGGACACTACTATTTATAACAAAATGCAGGAATTTTTGATCTCTCACAGTGTTGCGATATCCTCTGAGTTTGTACAAAAGTGGGGTAGTGTCTCTTTGTATGGTACTTACAGTAATTATCTTCACGATTTTTCATTGAATAGAATTAGCCTAAACTCATCTGCCAATATACGGCTTGTTAAAGGTTTAGAATTAAGTTTTTATTTTGGATATTCAATTTTGCACGATCAGATTGCATTAACAAAAGGAGACGCAAGTCCAGAAGAGCTAATTCTACAGCAACGAGAATTAAAAACCGATTACTCGTTATATGGAAGTGTTGGACTTACTTACACTTTCGGAAATCTTTTTAATAATGTTGTAAATCCTCGCTTTGGGGAATGAAAGTTATAATCGACTTTTTACTTTTATAAATAATTGCAAAATTTTCAAACACTCAAACGCTTTAATCGCAATAGTTGTGCGACGCTAACCGTTATTAACGGTTAAGTAACGGTTAAGTAACGGTTAATTTTTAGCTTTATTTTTGATGCGAAGGCTGCTGATTTTGTAATATTTTGCAAATAATCATAAAATTTTCAAACACTCAAACGCTTTAATCGCAATAGGTGTGCGACGCTAACCGTTATTAACGGTTAAGTAACGGTTAATTTATTTCAATTTATTTGTATATTTGTATTATGAAATGTAAAGTTTGTGATAAAGACGTTCAAGGAAGAAAGAATAAAATATTCTGTTCCTTGGAGTGTAAAAATGATTATCATGTCAGCTTAAGGGCTGTAACGAAAAAGACTGCTTACCCATTGGATAAGATTTTACATAGAAATAGATCTATTTTGTTTGAAATAATGGGTCCAAAGGCAAATCAGAAAAAAGTGCTTAGATCGGAATTAGTAAGCAAAAAATTTCAATTTAAATTTCTGACTCATTTCAACATAAATAGTAAAGGTAAAATGTATCATCATGTTTATGATTTTGCCTGGATGGAATTCTCTGATGATGAGGTTTTAATTGTTCGCCAAAAGAAACAATGGATTCCTGAGTAAACTTAATTAGCTTTAAGCTTTTTAGTCCTATAAATCTAGTTTTTTGATTCACTAAAAAATGTAGTAAAATTATAATTGCTTCTGAGTTGCAAGGGAAGGGGTGTGCGATGCTAACCGTTATTAACGGTTAAGTAACGGTTAATTTTTAGCTTTATTTTTGATGCGAAGGCTGCTGATTTTGTAATATTTTGCAAATAATCATAAAA
>JBBQCZ010000081.1:0-17228 GCA_038319215.1 Bacteroidales bacterium
CTTCAAACGGTTTAGTTAATATCGCTGTTACCGAGAATTCTATTGTTTCAATTCTTGATATCGCTGTTAGAATTATTTCTACCTACAATGTTAATGCAAACCAAGAAGTTAACTTTACTCAATCTGCAGGTATGTATGTTATAAGAGTTGAATCTAATGGTAAAGTTTCTACTCGCAAATTGATTATTCAATAATCAAAAAATATAGAATTAAAAAAGAGGTCCTTGTGGCCTCTTTTTTTTTGTAGTACACATTGCTTTATTAACAAAATCAGTTTTTATTTTCTTATTTGTTTGATTTCTCTTAGATTTACAAAGTAAAATTTATTTAATTATGGAAATAGTTTTTCTTGTTGTTGGAGTTCTTATCGGTGTCGCCATAACTTGGTTGTTTTTTAAATCAAAAAAACAGGATAATTCGCAGTTAGAAACTCTCCAAAGCTCACTAATTGAGATGGAAAAAGTAGTTGTTAAGTTTGAAGCTGCTAAGGTTTATTATGAGGAACAAATTGCGGAGCTTAAAAATGAAAATTTTATAAATATTACCGAAAACAAAGAATTATTGGCCTCTTTGAATGTATCTGAAACAAATTTACAAAATCTAAAAGAAAAACTCGATACTCAGAAAAAAGAACTTGAGGACATGCAAAAGAAATTAGTTCTCGAATTTGAAAACCTTGCCAACAGAATTTTAGATGATAAATCAAAAACTTTCAGCGAATTAAATAAGAAGCAAATTGATGCAATTCTTAATCCTTTTAATGAAAACTTGAAGGAGTTTAAAGCAACTGTAAAAGATACTTACGAAAAAGGCTTGAAAGAAAGATCAGAACTTGGTGCAGAATTGAAGAATATTCAGGAACTAAATTTAAGACTAAGCGCAGAAGCATCAAATCTTACACGTGCACTAAAAGGCGATTCTCAAAAACAAGGAAGATGGGGCGAAATGATTTTAGAAAAAATTCTAGAATCATCTGGACTAGAGAAAGGAGCACAGTATAAAACTCAGGATTCATTTAGTGTCGAAGCTGGTCGTAGATTAAGACCCGATGCTGTAATATATCTTCCAGAGGGAAAACATATAATTATAGATTCAAAAGTTTCTCTTGTTGCCTACGAAAAACTTGTAAATGCTGAGTCAGAAGAGGATAGAAAAAAGTTTACCAAAGAACATATTCAGTCGGTTCGTAATCATATTAAGGAACTTGCAGATAAAGATTATGTTGCAAATCTTGGACTCGAAACTCCCGAATATTTGTTAATGTTTATTCCGGTTGAAGCATCCCTTGCTGTTGCGGTGTCAAATGATACATTTATTTTTACCGAAGCTTGGGATAAAAGAATTGTAATTGTTAGTCCATCCACGCTAATCGCAACTTTGATGACTGTAAATGCAATTTGGAAACAAACAAATCAAACTCAAAATGCCCTTTTAATTGCGGATAGAGGTGGTAAACTATACGAAAAATTTGTTGGTTTTGTTGAAGATATGAATCGCATTGGCTTGGCAATTGACAAAGCCGGAAAAGAATATAGCTCGGCAATGTCTAAATTGAGCACAGGTTCAGGCAATTTGGTTAAGCAAACCGAAGACTTGAAAAGACTTGGTGCAAAAACAACAAAAGCATTGTCTAAAGAAATACTTATGGAAGCCGATTCAGATTCTGAAGATTTACTTCCTGAGACGACTGATTGATCTTACTAAAGCTTCGTCTTTTGCGATTTGACGTATTGCAAGAAATGTTAAAATAGCCGCTACTGCCGGTAAAACTATTAATATTCCTGTCTGGTAGTCAACGCCAATTTCTTTTGAAGCATTTGTTAGAAAATAAAACATTATCCCAATGCTACCTAGTTGTAAAACCACATTAAAAACATTCAATCTAATCTGCAACATGCGGTGTTTAAATAAAAATATACTTAACAATGTAATAAGATTAATTAGTGACATCATTATCAATAATGGGAGTAAAGAGTAAAAACTTGCTTGTCCATTTTTAATATATTCAATTCCTGTCATTTTAGCATCGAGGCTACTGCTATCAGCCAAAATAATTTCTCCAAATGGTAAAGCGTAAAAAAGCCCAGTGCAAATAAGCGCTAAGACTAGAAATAAAGATTGAATTCTTTGTAACATATTCTTTTTTTTGCAAAAATACTACAAAAATTCAAATTCTGCACGCTGTGTTTCTAAATGTAACAATAATAATTAACTTTGTTCGTTGAAAAAAATGAATAATAACAGGTTAAAATGATTAAATATAAAGATAATGTTGAAGCTGTAGAGGCATTGCGCAGCAAGTATTCTGACTTGGTTTTGGAAATAAATAAGAAAATTTACGGACAGGATCAGGTAGTTAAAGAGGTTGTTATTTCGATATTCAGTCGTGGTCATTGCTTGCTGATTGGAGTGCCAGGTTTGGCTAAAACACTTTTAGTTACTACTATTGCCGAGGTTTTAGGTCTAAAAAATAAAAGAATACAGTTTACTCCCGATTTAATGCCATCTGATATTATTGGTACCGAAATATTGGGAGAAGACAGACAATTCAAATTTGTTAGGGGACCAATTTTTGCAAATTTTATTTTGGCTGACGAAATAAATCGTACTCCGCCTAAAACTCAAGCTGCTCTGTTAGAGGCTATGCAGGAAAGATCTGTAACTGCTGCAGGAACAGAATACAAGCTTGACGAACCTTTCTTTGTAATGGCAACTCAAAATCCAATAGAGCAGGAGGGGACTTATCCCTTGCCAGAGGCTCAACTCGATAGGTTTATGTTCAATATTATTGTTGATTACCCAAGTTATAAAGATGAATTAATCGTTGTTAAAAATACAACTATTGATAAGGAATTTGAATTAAAACAAGTATTGTCTGCTGAAGAAATCGTATTCTTTCAAAATTTAATTAGAAAAATTCCAATCAACGATAATGTCTTGGAATATGCAGTTAAGTTGGTTAGTAGAACTCGACCAAGTTCCGAGTTTGCACACGATATTACTAAGAAATACTTACAATGGGGCGCTGGCCCTAGGGCTTCTCAATATCTTGTTGTTGGCGCAAAAACACACGCTATTTTAGCAGGTAAATTTTCACCCGATATCGAAGATGTTAGAGCCGTTGCAAAAATTATTCTGCGTCACCGGTTAATCAAAAATTACAAAGCTGAAGCTGATGGTATAAGTATTGATAATATTATTGACGAATTATTAAAAGCTTAAATGAAAAATATTTTCATTAAGATATTTATTTTACTCGCTTTTTTGCAAGTTTGCTCCCGTGTAGCTTATGCTCAGGAACAGGAAACACCCAAAAAAGTAGAAATTCTTCATGCAAATAGTCTTGAATACGATGAATCAACGGGCGTAAAAGCAAAACGATTATTAGGAAAAGTCGTATTTAAACATGATGAGGCTTATATGTTTTGTGATTCTGCATGGTTTTTCGATGACTCAAACACTATTCAGGCTTATAATAATGTGAGAATTAAACAAGGAGATACAATTTTATTAATTGGAAAATATCTTGAATATGATGGAAATAGTAAAATTGCCAAAATGCGCGACTCTGTGGTATTAAAACATAATAAATCTTTTTTAATTACCGATTCTTTAGATTATGATCGAAATCTTGACATGGCTTATTACTTTGATGGTGGAAAAATTTATGATGGCGATAATAGGTTAACAAGTAGAAGAGGTTATTATTTTACAAAATTAAAAGATTATTACGCAGTGGACACTGTTGTGCTTAAGAATCCTCAGTATAATATCTTCTCCGACACATTGCGTTATAATACCGAGTCTGCAATTTCTTATTTTTATGGACCTACACAAATTATTTCAGATTCAAATTATATTTATTGTGAAAATGGCTATTATAATACCCAAACCGATCAAGCAGGATTTTCTGAAAATGCGTGGTTAAGGTCTGGCTCAAATTATTTAAAAGGGGATAGCTTATATTATGACCGAAGAATTAGATATGGCGAAGCATTTAAAAATGTTTCTGTTATTGATACCGTCGAAAATATGAATGCGTATGGTGACTATGGCTATTATTATGAGGATCCTCTAAATGCTATGCTTACACAGAAAACACTTGTGGTTTATGTTACTGATGGAGATAGTATTTTTCTCCATTCTGATACGGTGTTTATTTCTGTCGATACAATGGATTATAAATTAATTAGAGCATTTCATAAAGTTCAGGTTTTTAAGTCGGATGTTCAGGCTAGATGCGATTCACTTGTATTTTTCTCAAGAGATTCTATTGCGCACATGTTTTATGATCCTATATTATGGTCAGATAAAAACCAAATTACAGCAGATCATATTGAAGTCCATTTTAAAGATAAAAACCCAGACACATTCTTTCTCGATGGAAATGCTTTTACTGTCGAAAAATATGACTCAGTCCATTACAATCAGATGAAAGGAAGGAAAATTTCTGGATATATTCGAGATAAAAAGATTTATAAAGTTGACCTTAATAACGACTGCCAAACTATGTATTATGTTGTTGACGAAGATGTGAATCAGATTGTTGCCTTAAATAAAGTTGTTAGTTCAAATATGACAATCTACTTTAAAAACGATAAAATTGAACGAATTTGGTTTTACGATAAACCTGATGGTGAGACTATTCCAATTGAGCAAATAAAAAGCGAACAGACTCTGTTAAAAGATTTTCGATGGTTTGACGAATATAGACCAAAAAATAAAGAAGATATTTTTATTTGGAGAAATATCGAATAAACTAGTAGTTTCCATTTTATAAAAAACGCTAGTCATATTTAATCAATATTTGTTTCAAAATTACATTTTTTTCTCCAAAGACTTTTACAATACTAAATTAATTAGCTTAGATTAATAATTAATCGGTTTTGATTTGTTTTTTTTGTATTTTTATAAAAAACAATAACCATGGAAAGAAAATTATTGGTCGGAGTTTTAGGTAATCCAGGCGCAGGAAAGTCCTCTACTTGGGATGAATTATTTGGACATAAAGTTCATACAGGTAAGAATATTAGAAAAATAGAAGTAAATGGACTTAAAATTCCAGTATTTTTAATTAATGAATCACCACTCGAGCGAAAAACAAAACTCGAATACATTTTACCAGACCAAGATCCAAAAATTGTTGTCAGTTCTTTTCTATATCATAAAGATGTGAAAAGCAATTTTGAATATTTTATTAAACATGGATATGAAATTTATATTCAATGGTTAAATCCTGGTTTTTCTGATCCAAACGAAAGAGTCCTTTTTTACAATGAAGGCATTATTAACTATTTATTGACTTACGGAGCAACTGTTTCTGTTAAAAATGGTAAGCACGTGCCGAAATTAAGAGTCGACGAAATGAAAAACTATATTTATGCTTGGCACATTTCTCAAATTGATATTTAAACAATGAGTCTATTACTGCTAAAATTGCAATAACCAAGTGTGTAAATTGTGATTTGTATAAAAAAAGATTTTTATTTTGATACTATAATTTTTCTTACTACTTTTGATTTGAGAAATAAATGAACTTAAATCTTTTTATTATGGCAATTTTAGGAGTACACAATATTGGTAAAGTATTGGAACTTAAGTTAGAAGCAGTTGGAATTGAAACAATTGAAGAACTGCGCAAAGTAGGTACAGAAGAGGCTTTTTTAAGATTATTGTCAAACAATAAAAACACAAGCCGTAGTGTAATCTTTTCTATTGAAGGTGCAATTACGGGTGTTAGATGGCATAATCTAAATGAGCCTAGAAAAGTAGAATTACGTACATTTTATGATTCTGCTGTTAAGCCTCGTTAAAAAAAAACTTTCAGATTGAAAAATCTGATAAATCTCATTGCTTAGGTCTGTTGCTATTTGCAATTTTAACTTTTTAAAAATTGTAATTTGTAACAGATTTTTTTATGCATAAAATTGAGAAACATCCCATTCTAAATGTGCCAGAAAACAACGAGCATAGCTTTGTTTTTAATGGTATTAAGGTTGTTGGAAATGCTGGATTTACTATCGCTGCTGCTTTGCATCAAGCGGGGTTTCCTGTTCATAGTCACTCGCTAGATAATCGTAATCGATCGCTTGAATGCGGAATTGGAAAATGTGGTGCTTGCGAGATGTTGGTTGATGGGAAAATTTCTAGAATTTGCATCACCAAAGTCGATGGTGTAAAAGAAGTTAGAGAAATTCCTAAAGATTTTACTCCTGAAACGGATATTCCTAATACTGATTCTAGTATTTCTGTTTTTCGTACAGAAGTTGCAATAATTGGAGCTGGTCCTGCTGGATTAGCTGCACGCGAACTGCTAAATAAACACAATGTTTCAAATATCGTTATCGATAATAATGATAAAATTGGTGGTCAATTTCTAATGCAAACTCATCAGTTTTTCTTTTTTGAAAAAGAAAAGAAATTTGGTGGTATGCGTGGGTTTGATATAGCTGAAACATTAGCCGGCGACGATAGAACTGGTATTATGCTTGATTGCGTGGTTTGGGATATTCTTGAAGGAAAAAGACTTGCAATTAAGAATTTTAAAACTAATGAAATATTTTATATTGAGGCTCAGCATTTAATCGTTGCAACTGGTGCAATTCCATTTATGCCAAGTTTTAAAAATGATGATATCCCTGGTGTTTATACTGCCGCGGTAGTTCAAAAAATGATGAACAGTGAGTTTACTTTACTAGGAAAAAATATTCTTACTGTTGGTGCTGGAAATATTGGTTATCTTACTTCTTATCAGCTTATGCAGGCTGGTGCAAAAGTTAAGGCAATTATAGAAGCATTGCCTCGCGAAGGTGGTTTCCCTGTTCAAGCAAATCGTGTTCGTCGTTTAGGAATACCTGTTATGACTGGTCATATTTTATTAGAAGCAATTCCAAATGAAGATTATACTGGCGTAATTGGTGCAGTTGTTGCCGAATGCGAAAATTTTAAAGCCATTCCTGGAACTGAGAAAATAATTTCTGATATCGACGCTATCAATATATGTACTGGTTTAGTACCTGATGATCAATTAATGACAAAAGGTAGTTTGCTTTTCGGTAGAAACGCTCATTCTGTTGGTGATGCATTAAGAATTGGAGAGGGCACTAGTGCTGTTCTTCGCGGTAAACAAGCGGCTTACGAAGTTCTTGAAAGCATGGGCGCAAGATATAAATACGACGATTACCTAAGTCTTTCGAAAGAATATATCGATTCTCAACAACATCCTACAAAGGTTATTGAAAAGCCATATATGCCAACTCGAGAACGAGCTGAAGCAAAACCTTATGTTTTAATTGACTGTTTATACGGATTTGCTTGTAATCCTTGCGAATTTGCTTGTCCTCATGGCGCTATTACTAAAACCTCAACTAGCACTGTGCCACAATTAGATTTCGACAAATGTATTGGTTGTATGGATTGCGTTTACCAATGTCCTGGTTTGGCCATTTTTGGTTATAGCGAAAAGAAAGACTGGCTATTTTTACCTATTGAATATGAAGTAAATGAAGGTGCCGAAGTTTTTCTTGTTGACAATAATGGAATTAAAGTGGGAGAGGGCATAGTTGAGAAAATTCTTAAAAAACCTAACAAAACTAATATTGCTAGAGTTAAATCATTGAATTTGCATAATGCAGACTTGTCAATTGCTCGTGGGTTTATTGTTAAATCTGACTTTCCTGAAGAGGTGAAAATAGAGTCTATAACCAAGGAATTACCTTCAGAAACATATATTTGTCATTGCGATGACGTTAAATTAGACGAAATTCTTGAGCTTATTGGAGATAGAAAATTTATTTCAGTTGACGAAATTAAACACACTACAAGACTTGGTATGGGCGCTTGTCGTGGCAAAAGATGTATCAAAAGATTGAAACAAACTATCGCTCCCTATGGAATAGAAATAGTTGGTGATGCAACACCTCGTGCACCTCTTTCAAATCAAGTTTCGATGGGAGAATTATTGCCTCATAAGGATGAGAAAATTTACACAAATGTAAATAAAACACCTAATAAAAGAATTAAAGTTCAATCTCTTGTCGCTGGTGGTGGAATGGCTGGATCTTCGCTTTTTCGTTACCTTGCTGAAGCTGGTCTTAAACCAGTTTTGATTAATCGTGAAAGAGGTGGATCGTGGCGTAATATTGCTGGTGGTCGTCCTGCTTTTTCTTTACCGGCACTCGCAGAAATTGCAATTAAAAACAGAGAGCTTTTTGTCGACTTGCAAAAAATTTCAAATATTGATTACAAACCAATAAGATATGTAAGTTTTGCGCACGACGAGCCAACTTACAAAGCTCTTGAAGCTTCGATGGCTTGGTCAAACGCTTTTATGGTTGACAAAGCTGATTTTCGAAAGGAGATTTCTCCATTTTTTAACTCAAAATTAAGTACTTATAATGCGGCGCTGATAACTCATGAATGTTGGCAAGCTACACCAGGCAAAACACTTGATTTACTAAGACAGTTGGGTATTGAGAGTGGTGGAACTTTAATGGAGGATTGCGAACTTGTTGATGTTAATCGCGAAGGAAAAAATGTTGTTGCTTTGGTTAAAACTCATAGTGGCGAGTACTTGGAATATGAGACAGAACATTTTGTTAACGCTTTGGGGCCAGAGTCAAATAAGTTTGCTCGAAAACTCGGAATCGAAACAGGTTTGTACCCTGTAAAACACCAGGCTTTTATTACACGTCGACTTCCTTTCCTAGGAAAAGATGGCGATACTCTAGATATGCTTATTGACAGAAGAAAATACAAAGGTTTTTCAGCAGTATATGGTCAGCAATTAGCTGATACTGGACAAATTATTGGTTGTGCATCTCCTGCTATCGATCCAATGGAAACTGATAAAGATTTGAAAATTAATAGCAAGGAATTTTTAGAAATCGTATCTGAAATTTTTGTCGACTGGATTCCTCAATTGTCTAGTGTTGGTTTTCAGGCAGTGTGGTCGGGTTATTATATCGAGCCTCGCTATATTGTCGACCCTGATCATGGTTTGATGGTCGGAATGCGTGGTCATGGATATATGTTGAGTCAATATCTTGCAAAGTTATATGTGGATAAACTTACCGGAAAAGCTACGCCTGATTATTTTAAAGAGCTTTCAATTACTGGAGCTGGCTTATCTGAGGCAGCATTTAAATAAAAAAAAGAAACCGGGTATTATCCGGTTTTCTTTTTTTATCTTAATTTAGATTCTATTTTATTATCATAAAATCTGCACGATCTTGTATGTCAGAAAGTTTTGTGTTTTTTAAGTAATTGATAAATTTGGTCGATAATTCAAGGCAAAGTCTGTCAAAAAATATAAAACTCAACTCGCTATTGTTTTTGCTAAGACAAATATTATTCATGTCAACTTTGCCATTTAATGCTTCATAAATATCTAAAAGAATTATTTCCTCCGCATTTTTTTTTAAGTGAAAACCACCAGCCGGACCTCTAGTAGAGTAAACCAATCCTGACTTTGCAAGAGTTTCTAATACTTTAAAAAGGTGGTGCCGTGAGCAATTTGTATATTTTGCAATATTCTGTACGCTAACACCTGCTTTCCCAGATGCTGCAATTATTGCCATGCTGTGAATACTAAGTATATTTGCTTCGCTTAAAGCTAAAATTCTCATTAATTATTTTGTTGATTTAAACAAATTCTTATCTTCTGCAATATTATCAATAATATTTTGTAATGTGTGTTCTTTTAAATATTTTATTAGAGTTGCTCCAATTTCAACACAAATTCCACCCATAAGACAGTTTTCAAAAGGACAAATATCATTATCAATTGGGCAATCGCTAACGCTAACATCACCTTCCAGTGATTCGAGGATTTCTATAAGATGAATATTTTTTGCGGGTTTTAATAAGTAAAAGCCACCGCTAGGACCTCTAGTAGAACCTAGCATTCCTTGTTTTACTAAGCGTTGAAGAACCTTTGATGTATGATGTTTTGATGAACCTGTAATCTCTGCGATGTCATTTGCATTGATTGCTATTCCAGATTTGGCGATAAGAGCCATACCATGAAAGGCAATTGCATTGGCTTCAGAAATTGCGAGAATTTTTGTCATTTTTTATAGTTTTTTATATTTATACTCAATACCATCAATTTTTTCTAATCCATTCATCAGCAAATCTATTTGTTGTTCATCGCCTGCCAAATCTAAAATTATTATTCCACCCTCAACATCTTCGCGATTTAGACCTAGTCTGTGCCTAATTACACAACCAAACAAAGTGAGTAAATTTTGTAATTTATCTCCAACTATCAATGGCTTTTTTACCAATAATACTAAAACGTTATATTCCATTATTTATTTTCAAATGACATTAATTCTACTTTAATACCTCCAATATCGCTTAGCTTACTAATAAATGCATGACAATCATCTGTCGAACCATTTAGTTCTAAAATTATTAGTCCATTTCTACTACATTTAGATTCATGTAATTCATGGAACCCAAATCTCGTTTTTATTAGTTTAGAATTCTGCGACAATGTTTTTTGAAGTTTTTCGGCTTCTTTAATTCTATCCAGAATCTTTATTGCAATTATATTTATCTCTGAATTCATGATTAATAGTATAAATCTCTTTGTCCCTGTTTAATTTTCTCTACTTTTTCTTTAACCGACAGTTTTAAACTATCATCATTGATTTTGCTTATTTCTTTTTCAATAAGCTTCCAACCTTTAGTTTTTATTTCTTCGGTTGCATAATCCATAAGATATTCTGAAAGAGTAAGAATTGCATTTGGTGTACAGTAACGTTTGATAAAACCAGGTACAGAAAATTCCATAAAATGTTCGCCAGTTCTTCCTAATCTGTAACATGCAGTGCAGAAAGATGGTAAAAATTCTTTATCAATTAACTCTTCAATAATCTCGCTTAAAGATCTGGTGTCGTTAATTGCAAATTGCTCACGATTTAGGTTTTGTTCTTCATTTTTAGTGTCAGAATAAGCACCAATCTCAAGTTTTGTTCCTCCATCAATCTGCGACACTCCAAAACGTATTACTTCATCTCTAACTTGCGCTGTTTCACGTGCTGTTAAAATTAGTCCTGTATATGGTACCGCTAGTCTTAATATTGCAATTATTCTTGCAAAATCTTCATCTTTTACAATATACTCTTCATTTATTTGTAATCCAGAAGCATCTTTAATTCGTGGGAAAGAAATTGTATGTGGACCAACATTATAGCAGGCTTCTAAGTGGTTCGTATGTCTAACTAAAGACATTACCTCAAAACGCCAATCATATAATCCAAATAATGCTCCAATACCAACATCATCTAGGCCAGCTTCTTGTGCTCTATCAAGTGAGGTTAGTCGGTAGTTATAATCTTTTTTTGGACCTGCTACGTGATATTTTTGATATGTAGGCTCGTGGTATGTTTCCTGAAAAACTTGATAAGTGCCTATGCCAGAACGTTGTACGGTTCTAAAACCTTCAATGTCAAGTGGAGCAGCATTTATGTTTACTCTGCGAATTTCTCCATTGCCTTTTTTTACGCCATAAGCTAATCTTACCGAATGTGCAATAAATTCTGGATCGTAAGAGTCGTGCTCGCCGTATACAAGTATCAAGCGCTTTTGTCCATTGTCCTCAAGTGCCTCAATTTCCTGAATTATTTCTGAATCATTTAGCGTTTTACGATCTGCATCTTTATTTGACGATCTAAACCCACAATACAAACAATTGTTTTTACACTTATTCCCAATATATAATGGCGCAAAAAGTACGATTCTATTTCCGTAAATCTTCTCTTTTAATTGTCTAGCTCCGTCTTTTATCAATTCTACAAATTCTGGAGAATCTGCATTTATTAGTACTGCAGTTTCTCTTAAGTTTAATCGTTGTTTGTTTAACGATTTCTCAATTATCGCAATAACTTCTTCCTTTGAAGGTTTCGAGGTGATGTTTAAGAAGTTTTCGATTTCATCTTTATCGATAAAAGGCTTCATCCTCTCATCTTTAATCTTATAATTCTCTGGTGAAAATATCATGATGTTTTATTCTTTACTATTCAATATTCAGTTACTATTTTTTAGCTGATAAAGATATGTTTTTTAAATAGTACTATTTATGAGATTTGTTTGTTTTTTTATTTTAATTGTTAAAATTAAAAAGCCTTGAGTCTTAGATAGAAACAAGGCTTTTTTTTTTGCTTTTTTTCTGAATTATACTGCTGGAGTTCTCAAGCCCATAATATCTTTGTCGAATAAGTATATGCTAGCTTTGCCTAACATATTAAGCTTGTCAATAACTTCCTGAACAGATGCTTCTTCTTCAACCTGCTCGTTAACAAACCATTGAGCCCAGTTGTTTGTGGCATAATCGTTTTCTTTAATAGCCGCTTCAACAACGTTATTTATACTTTCAGAAATATACTGTTCGTGTTTTAAAACTTCATCAAATAATACAAATACATCTTTCCATTCTCCTGGAGCTTGTTGTAATGCAGGGATAATTGCGTTGCCACCTCTTTCATTAATATAACCAATGAATTTTAGCATGTGCATTTTTTCTTCTTCTGCTTGTGCATATAACCACTTTGAAATTCCAGACATCCCTTTTGATTCTGCCCAGCTTGCCATTGAGATATACAAAAATGAAGAATAACCTTCTTTTTCAATTTGTTCGTTTAAAATTTTTTCAACTTTTGGTTTTAACATAATTCTATAATTTAAGTGCGTTAATAAGTATTTTATGTTTATCTAACAAAATTAACAATAAAAAGTTTAATTATCTATGATTTTTTATTTATTTTTAAGGCATGAAAAAATTTGAAGTTACTGAACAAAGTGAGATAGGTAATATTATTGATAATGCTGCTGTTTGTACCATGGCGCTTATTGATGACGGAAAACCTTATTGTGTCCCAATGAATTTTGGATTTCATGATGGACTAATTTATTTACATGGAGCGCCTTTTGGAAGAAAAATTGACGCTTTGAAAAAAAATCCTGAAGTTTGTCTATCTTTTTATACAGATGAAGAATTAAATGTGAGGCATGAAAATGTTGCTTGTTCGTATTCTATGAAGTATAAATCGGTACTGGTTCATGGTTCAGTAGTTTTTGTTACTGATAATGATGAAAAAGCAAGAATCTTGAATATCGTGATGAAAAACTATTGCGGGCGCGATGACTTTTCATACAATAAACCAGCTTTGGAAGGAGTTTGCGTATTTTATGTAAAACCTGAGGAAATTACAGCATTTAAAAGAGGTTATTAGTTTAATATAATTTTTAAAATTAATTGATATGAATATTATTGGAAGTAAAACAGAAAAGAATTTATTAAAATCATTTGCAGGTGAATCTCAAGCGAAAAATAGATACACTTATTTTTCAAAAGTAGCTAAGAAAGAAGGATTTGAGCAAATTTCAGAGCTTTTTATGCAAACAGCGATTCAAGAGGAGCAACACGCAAAAGTGTTTTTTTCGTTTTTAGAATCTGGTGAAGCATTAGAAATTACTGCTATGTATCCTGCTGGTAAAATTGGTACTACGGCCGAAAATCTTAAAGCTGCTGCAATGGGCGAAAACGAAGAATGGACAGAGATTTATCCTGAATTTGCAAAGATTGCTGAAGATGAAGGTTTTAAAGAAATTGCCGTAGCTTTCAAAATGATTGCGAAAGTTGAAGCAGAACACGAAAAAAGATATGTAAAACTTCTCGAAAATATAGAAAACGGAAAAGTTTTTGAGAAAGAAGAACCAATTGAGTGGATGTGCAGAAAATGTGGTTATGTTCATACTGGTAAAAAAGCCCTAAAGAACTGTCCTGCATGTAAGCACCCTGAAGCATATTTTGAAGTGCATGCATTAAATTATTAATATCAACATCAAAAAAAAAATGCTACTTAGATTAAGTGGCATTTTTTTTTGATAATTCAAAAATTGGTTTTTTAGTTTGCAATTTTCTTAATTGTATTATTGAATTAAGCACATACTATTTTACTTTTTAATAGAAATAATTAATTATTCGTTTTTTTTATTCTTGCTTGACAAAAAACTTAATTTCTGAAATTGCAGTGTCGGCATACTTGCTACCTTTATAAACCTCTATAATTTTCACGAAAAAGCCACTTGTAATAAGAGGTTTTTCAAACACAAAGTATTGCATTTCAGTAGTATCTTTAAGATCAATTATAATACTTTCTGATTCAATGTATTGGCTTGTATGATCATCATTAGCAATATGACAAATTTCTATTTTTTTTACTCGGCTATTTTCTTCAAATGACTGTTCATCATAAGTATAACCTGTAATAATTCCTATTGAATCGATGGTAATGTTATAAATGGCCATGTGCTGAGTCTGATTTGAACTAAAAACAATAGTTTCACCAATGCCGTAACCTGAAACACCTTCTACCCAAGCAGTTTTGTTGTCTTTGTCAGAAAGATTAGAAACATCAAAAGTATAATTCCCTTGTTGAGCAAGTGTTGAAGACGAATAATCTGCGCCAATAGCTTTTGCTTTAATGACAATAAAAGAAAAATCGAAATCAGGATCTATGTTTACAAAAGTTGTGTCAATATTACCAAAGGTCATTTTATTATCCTGAAAATACATTTTTTCTTTAACTAAAAAATCGTCAACATTATCTGTATTTAGCACAATTCTTATTGAGTCAATAGAATCTTTCCATAAACTCCCAGTTTTTAAAATATAGTGAAATATTAAGGCGTTTATTTGGAGCTCCGGATTAGTTGGTTGGCAAAAAGCGTATGATGCTCTATAAGTATTCTTTATTGACTTAACTTCCCCTTCCGCAAAATCAACATTTACGCACTCAAAAACATCAATTCCAGTTTGTGGTTCATTCAAAAAATAATTTTTCGAATTTATTTTAAAATCCCAAGTCCCTTTTGCTTTATAAGTATTCAATTTAACATCGCCCTCATAAGCCTTGAAGTCTTTGGTTGTTAGAGCATACCCATCAGTGCTTGAAGGGAATCCCATCGCAACTTTTTGCTGTTTGCCATGATTTTTAAAAATATAATTTACTTCAACCATGTAATATCCTGGGTAAAGACTTATTGTAATTACTTCAGACTGCATTTGAACATCATTATTGTTTACTGGAACCATATTTCCTCCAGGTACCTTCAGCATTGGAGCCATATCGGCAAAAATTATATTGCAAAAAAAAGTAGAAATAAATAATATAAATGTAAATCTTTTCATAGTTAAAGTGTTTTAAGCGGCATAATATTTTATTATCTCGATTTGGTTGTGTAGGTTTTCAATAATTATTGCAATTTGCAAATTAATTTAATTTGTAATATATATGGTTTGAAAAATATATATAACTAATTTTTCTCTTTTTCGTTTTTTTTATTTTTTAACCCAACTATTGCTGAATTGCCTAAAAGTGCAATTATACCAACCATCAATCCAATAGTAGTCAATAATTTACCCCAATGTATATTGCATAACTGTAGGATGCCTCCAATAAGAATTGAAAGTGTTGATAACGCTAAAATGATATCACGAATTCTCTTTTGTGTTAAAAATCTATTTTTCATAAAAAAACACTTATAGACAAATGTAAGAATTTATTATCAGCTTTAGCTTATTTGTGTGATTACTCATTTTCTTTTTTCTATTCTTAGATTTTTTTTTGATTAAGTGGCAAAATAGAAAAAGGCTATGTTCGATTTGTTAAATCGAACTTACCAAATGGTAACATGCCAAAAAGTAACATATCATTATGTAACATACTAAATGGTAACATACTAAATGGTAACATGCTAAAAGCTAAAATATCTTTTTGTTTTTGATGAACATTATTGGTAAATAGTATTTTCAACTGTATTTTAGTCTTTTTTATCTGACAAAAATGATAATTCTTTTCTAATAACTAAAAGGGTCTGCAATTATCCAAAAATAAAACATAAATAGCTGCATTGAGAATAATAACCCAAGTACTAAATATTTCAATTTTATCTTATAAAGATATGTGCCTAGAACGATATAAAGTGGGAAAATGATTGAAATATACCTTTGAATCGACACAACAGAGCCAGAACACATAGGAAGTAACAAACTCAATACTATTAAAATGTTAAAACTCCAAGTGTTTTTTTTCCATATTAAAATAGTAAAAACAATTACAACTATTATGTAGACAGAATTAAATTGAGATTGAAATCCGCCAACTCTGAATAATGATAATAAGGGGAACATAAATGATTTATACCAACCTGCTTGAGCAATGCTAAACGCAAAATAGTAACCGGTTTTTGAATGTTGATAATAACAAAATGCCGCAAAAGCAAGTGGCCCAGTCAAAAACATGAGCGACCTTAAAATATTTTTTAATCCAAATATTTTTTTTAAGCTAATTTTTTTAGTGCTAAGTAGCCCTTGTTGCTCTAAGTAAAATAAGTATAAAGGCACTAATAATATTATCCCATTAGGACGGGTTAATACTAGAGGTATCAATAATACAGAAAGTAGTAAGTATTTCTTTTTTAATACTGCAATAAATGAAAATATTAAAAAAGTAAAGAATATAGCTTCGGTGTACATTACCGAATAATAATAATGAAAAGGAAAAAGCAAGAACACTAAACTTATATACAGTGATAATTCGCTATTTTTTAAGTATAATTCACAAAAATAATATAAGCCTATAATGCTTAAAAAAGAAAACAACAAAGAAGATAGTAAGCCTGCCGTTTTGTAATCAATATGTAGTAAAATCATCAAAAGTTTGTTTGTAAGAGGGTACATTGGAAAAAATGCCCATGAACTTTGATGGAATTCTTCTTTATAACTGTAGCCAATAAGTTTTTTCTCTCTAATCTCTGGATAGGATTTCTGTGCAATGTCTTTATACCATCCAGCATCATTTCTAAAAATTATATTTTCATACGATTTTATTGTGTAACTGTTTTCTTCTGGCTGTATGATTACAGATAATGTCAAATATGCTATTTTTAATATAATTGAAATTGAAAGTAGTATTATAATGTTTTTGAGAATTGGATTAATGCTTGATACGATTTTTTTCATGAGTAAATACAAATTAGTCTATGTAATTGCCTACGATAACTCCAGAAACTCCCCAATGACTGAAGCTTTCTCCTTCGTTTTCTCCCTGATCAATAATAACCTGAATGCTATGCTTTCCTGGTTTGAGATTTTTTAATGGAATAAAATAGGGTGGGGTAAGTGTTCCCGGACACCAGTTAGATCGGCTAAAATCACT
>JBBQCZ010000082.1:0-17185 GCA_038319215.1 Bacteroidales bacterium
GTATGTACTTCCACATACTGATATCGATAACTTTATTTATTACATGTTGATAAACAAAACGGAATACTGCACCATAAGCGACTGTTGATACTGCGATTCCAATAAGCCCAAATTGAGCGCCAATAATAATAAATACAAAAAGTGCTACTAATTTAACTACTGTAAGTAGCAAAACTAATCTTGACCTACCTTTTGCTTTTAATACTTGTCCCCACAAAACACCGCCCATCGAATTAAATACTGCTCTAAAAGAGAGTATTTGAATTAATATTATGGCAGGTTGATATGATTCTTGCAAAAATAAAGTAACAATTTCGTTAGCAAGAAAAAATATGCCAATACAAATTGGAATTCCAATTAGACTGATAAATTTTGTTGCTTGCAGATATCCTACTTGCATTCTTTCTGGATCATCTTGCAAGCGCGAGAAACTTGGGAACAGTACTCTTTGAACGATACTGTTAATTATAGAAACTAGCATATCAGAGACTAATGCTGCAACCGAAAATAATCCTACTGCAAAAGTACTGACAAGTTTTCCAATAAACATAAGGTCGGCTTTGCTGCTCAAATGATTGATGGTGTTCACTAACATTACATTGCCTCCGAATGAAAATAATTCGCGGAAAGAAGACATTGAAACTTCTTTAATTCTTGGTTTCCAAGGACTTGTTACCCATAGAAATCCTGCAATAAGTATTTGATTTAGGATGTCGCCAAGTGCAATACTTTTTGCTCCATAACCGTTTTTCGCTAATATAATTTTGACAACAGAACTTATTACTAGAGCAACTAAAGAAATAATAACAATTTTTTTAAAGTTTAATTCTCTGTCGAGTAATCCAATTTGAACAGAAACAGATGCACGTATCAATATAATACCTGAAATAATCTGTAGCAATTCTTCTAATCTTACGTCTGCATAAAAGGCACTAATTGGACCTGCAGTAAAAAATACTAAGCATGTTAGCAAAGCGGCAAAAGCCATATTTATAAAAAATGCAGTGCTAATATGTGTCTTTTCAAGCGTTTTTCTTTGTATCACCGAAGCATTAAATCCCATATCAGCGGCCATTACAAGTAATTCTGTAATTACCGTAACGATTGCAATAAGTCCAATTTCATCGGGGAATAAAATGTTTGCAAGAATAAATCTTATAAGCAATTGTCCCAAAGATGTTACAGCTTGCAAAATCGTTACCCATTTTAGTGCGAACAGTGTTTTATTTTTAATGTTATTATCGCTCATTAAATTTATGGATTAAGCAAATATGTTAGTCCTGGTTTTATATCTCTTAAATTAAAAATAGCATCTACTTTTTTTCCTCTGATAGACTTAATATATTTAAGCAAACTGATATGAAATTCTGGGTATCCTTTACGTTTAAAGCCTCCCAATACGGAATTGTAGAAATCTTCAACAAAGCAAAGCCAAACTAATTCTTTAGAACTACTTACAACGCTTTCTTGTTTCTTTCCTAATAATTCATTATAAATCATATACGGCATATTTATGCCAGTTGCCATTACCGAATAATTCCATTTTCCTGGTCTTGGATTTATTTCGATTAATTTGTAAGTGTCGTCTCGCTTGTCATACTTGAATTCCGTATTTGCAATCCCAAAAAAGCCGGCGTTCTTAATTAGGTCTGTTGCTGGTTTAAGTAATCGAGGTTCAGGAATAACTCTTCCTGATATTATTGTGCCAGCATCTGGTGGTCTTTGTCTGAGTTTATGACCGGTAGACCAAGCAATAATATCTGCATTTTGATTAGAATAGGTCGTAATTGTGTACAAAGTTTCTATCCCTCCAGGAATATATTCCTGAATAACAATTTCTCTATTTCTTAAATCCGCATTTTTTATTCGTAAAACAAGTTTTTCGAGTTCTTCTCTATTATGCAAATTAAAAACTCTAGCATTTGATTTTAATTTATCAGCAAAATCTAGAGTTATTACTGGTTTTAGAATGCAAGGAAAAGGAATGTCTTTATATATATTCTCTATTTCTGTAATATCGTTTAAATAAAATGTTTTGGGACAGTTAATTCCTGATTTTTCAGCAATCCCATACATTTTTCTCTTATCGGTGCATGATTCAATAACATTCCATTCCGACATTGTAAAGAGAAAATACTCCGAAAGTAAAGCTTGGTTTTTACTAATAGGAATCATCCAGTGATCATTTGTTACATAAATAACTCCTTTTTTCTTCATCTTTTTTCCTAAATCAATTAGGAAAGCTAAAAAATCTACTTCCGATTTTGGATGTGGGCATACCAAACCTGCAACGTATTTCGAACTGAAACTGAAGTTCTTTTTTACATCTGTTAAAACAGAGTTAATGCCTTCTGCTCCCAAGCTTCTGGCTAAACCAAGTCCATTTGGTCCACCTCCGAGAATTACTGGGATATTATAATCTTTTTCTAATAGCTTAGCTAGTTTCACATTACCAATTTTAGAGGCACAAAGTTAAGAAAAATGGTTAATTCATTGTAAAACATTTTGTGATTTCTAAATCTTGAATTTTTTAGCATTTTCGAAAATAATCCTAAACAAATCTGAACCCAATTGGATTTTCCAATAATCTATTTATAATATCATCAGTTAAGCCGAGACTTTCAGCATTTCTGCCTATTTGTCTGAAGTCTTCATTCATGATTTCATTTGCAAGGTCAATTATTAGACTTGTAATTTTCATATTCACGCCAAGTGCTTTGCCCACAGCCTCTAAAGGAACCAACCCAGTGCAAACATCTTCGTAAATATACCTGTGTTGAAGAGAACCCGGAGCATCAATTGTTTTGTATGATAAAACTTGTTGTAAACTTGCATATAGATTTTCGCCTTTAACTAAATAGCTACTTTGTAACCACTGCTGCACACTAGGAACAGTAATGCCAAACTTAGATGCTACTAAAACTCTTTCTTTATCCAGTTTCTCAAGAAAATTTGCAATACTTGGAGTAATACCATCATAATAATAAAGAAATTCTGTTTTATTATTTTCAATCCATCCTGCATTTAGTAAAACTGGAGCGCAGTGAAGTATCATTCCTACATTTCCAATTGAAGTCTCAATTATCGATTTAGCGGGATGAAAAAATTGCTGTAATAATTCTGGCAACATATTAATTACATCTTGGTTGTTTGGATGATTAATGCATGAAAGTAATGTCCCAGTTTTCATTGCTAGAAGATTAACACTATCTTCTTCTGCTTTTCGACAAGTGTAAATAATTGTTTGAGTTTCTGCAATCAATGGCATATTTTTGCAATTGCAATTCTTTAATGTATTGTAAAACTCCAATGCCCCAAATGTACGACCAGGATTTAAAACAATTATTGAGTCAGGGGTTAAATATGGAGCCATTTTTACTGCTAATTCGCAATGTGTGTGGGCTGGCTGAGTTATAAAGATAAATCGCGTATCTTTTACTGCTTCTTCCATAGAAATGGTTGCATTTTTAAGTTTAGCGATTCCGTTTAACTTTCCAGATATTTTAATTTCATGGGTAGAAAGTATTTTTTCAATTGTTTTGGCAGTTCTATTCCATAAACAAACGTCATGACCATTAATTGCAAGATGAGCTGCCATCGTTAGTCCATTATTTCCTCCGCCGATAATCGTAATTTTATTATTCATGAATTTTGTCCAAATATTTGTTAATAGAAAGTAACAACTTGTTTATTTAACTGATAGAATTTCTAATTTATTGTTTTAAATATTTTGCAAAGTAATCTGCATGACTAATTACTTTACCCGAATCATCAACAATGTCGTATCCACCATTTATTGGCATAGTTTTAACAATCCCTAGTGCTGCTGGATTTCCTCTAAGTTGCGGTGCATCTAAATATCCATCATAAACCATTTTTGCAAGGCAAACAGAATCTGTTAGTGGGTCATCTGATAGCGAAGCATATCTTTCTTGTAGTATAGAAATCATTTTTCTAGCTTCTTCAACAAGGTAATCTTTTCGTTTTTTTACTTCTGGATCTAATTTTAAATCGGGCATGCCCTTCCAAGTGTTTTTTAGTACTCCTTTTACAATACCACAACTTTCGATTACATCTTCTGGTGTTGCTGCATGATTGGCTTCTGTAAAACTAACAACATGTATTATTTCTGGTTTTAGGGCCAATGATAGCATTGTTGAAGCTGCAAGTTGACCTTTGGCAACATTCATATCGAGAGAAAAATGAGTGAGTCCTGCTCGTACTTGTTTTAGATATGTAAAATTATCGTCTTTTAATTCAGATATAAGTTCGTCTTTTGCAAGCATTTTTGCCAAATCCATTGTTGGTGTGGTAAGCCTTGGAGTATTAAACATCATCTGAGCTATATATTTTTTTACTCCTAGCTTTTTTGCATTTAAGGCTGATAAATAAAAATCGACAACAGCGGTAACATCAGACGATTCTCTTAAACTCCAGTGATGAGAGTCATTTATTTCAACAGGAATGTCTCGATCTGCATACCATTTCATTACTTTTTTATTCTCTTCTATTGCTTCGTTTAATGGTCTTTTGGATCTTCCATCAAGTTGAGAATACCAAAATAACGGAATTGTACCCCATGCATTATTAATAGTATTAACGCTCATCTCAGCCCATTTAAGTAAATTCTTTGTCCCTGAATAAATTCTGAGTCTCGGAAAGCTTCCTCTTTGAGACGCATTGAATAAAGCTTCCATGTCGGCTTCTGTCCTTACCGGAACTCCACCTGTGCCATCCATATTTCTATCCATTTTTTCTGGTTCGAAGAAAAATTCCTGCGCATTTTGATCGGTAGCAATGGAAATTATATCCACCAAACCAGATTCCGATATTTTTTCTATTCCCTTGATTGTATCTTGCAAAGTTGGTAATCCAAAATGGTGTCTTATTAATGGTAAATATGCAACTTCACTACTTGAGCCTGTTAGAATGTTTTGCTCTGATCTTGTCTCAAATATATGGTTTCCTTCAATCTTTTTCGACTCAGGGATAAATTGAGACAATAAATTAATAGTATTGTTTAGATTTTCCTCTCCAGCAAAAAACTCGGTAAAAAGCATATATTTCTTAGCCACCTCAATGGTTTTTGGTGTTCCACCAAAGTAAAAAGTAAGATTGCTTAAGTTGTTTTTTTCAATAGCAGCAAAAAATTTATCAAGAATTGAGTTCAGTGCATCTGCGGTTAATCGATAACTAACGCAAATAATTTCTGCTTTGCTTTCGATAATTTTCTTAATAAACACTTCGGGCTCCACAGCAGCACCCAGAAAAATAGTTGAAAATCCCATGCTTTCGGCGATTCTTAAAAAATCATAAACACCTGCAACATGAACGCAATTACCTATAGCACCTCCAATAAATATCGGTTTGTTTTTTCTTACAAGTTTACTCATATCCTTATTTAAATTATTGGTCAAATCTAATTTTTTATCCCCAAAAATATCTTCTAAACAAAAAGAGTTTACTCATAAAACAAAAAAAACATGTAACTAAAAGGAACTCTTTTGTTGTACAAAATTAGTTAAATTTCAAAAACCTTTTAATTATTATTTGCATTCTGCTTAAAAAGCCCGCTTTGTTTTTTATTTTTGTAAACTATTTAGAATCAGTAATTGTTTTATGATATCAGTTTTTATTCATAATTCCTTTGTAAACGAAAAGAAGTATATTCTTGATTTTGTCTTTGGCGAAGTGTTTTGCGTTGAATATCAATTAGTTATTGATAATATTAAATCTTACAGGTTTGTCGATCAACTAAATAAATTTGAAATTGCAGATTCTTTTTTCTCTGAATTAAAAGATGGGGCGCTATATTATAATGATAAAAATTTGGTTCCCAATTCTGTGGAATTTGTTGATTATCCTGAGTTTGGATTAAATGCGACACCCGTTTTATTTGGCAAAGGAGATTTAAACGTCAATGATGGGAATATTTCTCTGCAAAATGATTTGATAGCTGGAATGTTTTTTATGCTAACTCGTTGGGAGGAAATTGCAATTTCCAAACATGATGTTCATGGTAGATTTGTTGAATCTGAGAATCTTTCCATAAAATATAATTTTAATAAGAGACCAATTGTAAATGAGTACTTGCAACTTTTAATGGAATTATTAAATAAATCGGGATTCTCTAGACTTTCAATAAAACGAGATTATAAAATATTTTTAACTCATGATGTTGACGATATTGCAAGATATGATAGATTCTCAAAAATAATTAAAGCCCTAGCTGGTGATCTTATTAAAAGAAAAAGTATCAATACATTTTGCCGTAGCATTAAAGATTCTTACAAAATATGGTTTAAGTCGTATCCTGATGTTTGGAACACATTTGATTTTTTAATGGATATATCGGATAAAAAGGATGTTAAATCTAG
This sequence comes from Bacteroidales bacterium, assembly GCA_038319215.1. Lineage (GTDB taxonomy): Bacteria > Bacteroidota > Bacteroidia > Bacteroidales > ML635J-15 > Bact-19. The sequence goes on from JBBQCZ010000082.1 coordinate 6,378, forward strand.
ATTTTATTTTATTCCAGGAATGCTGGGCGAGAATGATGTTAGGTTTAATATAAATTCTAATGAGGTCAAATTAATCATCGATAACATAAAGCTAAGAAATCATATAATCGGGATACATCCTTCATATTCTACTTATTGCAATCAAGAGCAATTTATTCTAGAAAAAAATAGGTTGGCTAAATATGATGTCGTTCTAGAAGAAGGAAGACAGCATTATTTACGGTTTAAAAATCCACAAACCTGGCAAGATTGGGATGATTGTGGTTTTAAAACAGATAGCAGTATCGGTTTTTATGAGAATGTTGGTTTTAGAAGTGGAATTTGTTTTTCGTTTCCAGTTTTTAATGTTAAAACTAGGATGCAACTAAATTTACGTGAACGACCTTTAATAGTAATGGATACAGCATTGCGTAGATGTGCTAAAACAAAAGAAGATTCAATTATACTAGCATTAGAAATTGCTGAAATTACAAAAAAATATCAGGGAGAATTCGTATTATTGTGGCATAATAGTAATCTTTCAGTTAATGAATGGTCTGGTTGGGATAATGTTTATAATAAAATAGTAGAAAGTATTTAGTATGGAACTGATTTTTGCATTGTTTTATTTATCGGGCCCGCTGAAAAGTTTTTTCGACTTTTATCAGATAAATTTCCCTGTCGATTTTACTATTATTACTGCTTTCTTTTTGTTGTTAAGCTTGATTTTTCAGTATCGAAAAGATAAAATTTCGTTAGTTTATAATAGAACTAATCTTTATGCTTTTGTCTTTCTAATTGTATTTTATATTTGGGTCGCAATTACTCTTTTTTATACGCCATCTGAACATTATGCTTATGTTAAAACTTTTAATTTTATTCCAAATATTTTAGCATTTGCTTTTCCCTTGATAAGTAATAAGTTTAAAATTGATAAATTTATTAGAATTATTACTGTAAGTCTTGCTGTCTTGTCACTGTTTTTTATAGTGTTGTTTTTTAAGTATTATGTTCAAGGTGTAAGATCTGAATTATACGATTCTATTGGTGGATTATATCTTGTTTGTGCAACTTTATTGGGTATCAATGCTGTTGTAATTGCTTGTGCTAAAAAAAGAATATTTAAGAACTTATATGTGAATGTTTTCTTCGCTCTGTTCTCCATTGCTTTAATGTTTGTACTGGGTGCTCGCGGACCTTTATTATTTGCTCTTGCAGTTTTAATTGTTTTTTATGCGTGGAAGTTGATTCAATTTTTTGTCTTAGGAAAACTGAAAAAAGACTCTTACAAAGTTGTTCTGGCATTTCTTGGTTTTATTGTAATTGCTGTTGCAATATTTTTGGTTTTTAACAATGAAATCGTTTATCTTGTTAAACGTGCTTTAATGCGATTAAATCTTTTAGTGCCTGCAAAATCTGGTGCTGACATGGGTAATTCTGTTAATATTAGAGTTAATCAGCTAGATTTATCATTTCAACTTATCTTTGAAGATATTAATAGCTTTATATTTGGCCATGGAGTAGGAAGTTTTGGTATTTTGGAAAAGGGATATGACCATCGCAGCTACCCGCATAATATATTTTTAGAAATAATGGTCGAACTTGGGTTTGTTGGTCTATTAGCTTTTATATTATTTCTAGTCCAAGTGTTCAGAAAAAATTCTAAAGGAATAAAATATATAGGTGTTTTAGTATTATTCTACCTTTTACTTAATTCAATGAAATCAAGTTCTTTTATTGACATCAGAGCCTATTTTGCAATATTTGGATTATATATGCTTAAATCTAATGCTGACGATGAACCTATTTTAGATTCTCATAATACCAATTAACAGCAAGTTTTATACCTTGATGAACATTATACAAAGGCTCGTAACCTAATAGTTCTTTTGCTTTATTAATTGAAGCAAGAGAGTCTTTTATATCTCCGATTCTTACAGGACCGTATGCTGGTTTTATTTTTGCAATTTCTGGGTCAAATTCACAAAGTGATTTTATTAACTCAGTAGTCAAGTCGTTGAGACTGTTATTTTCTCCAAATGCTACGTTAAAAACAGTATTTAATGCTTTAGGATTAGTCGTGGTTGCTGCAAGTTCATTTGCTTGAATCACATTAGCAATATAAGTAAAATCTCGAGATTGGCTACCATCACCATGAATTAAAGGAGCCTCATGTTTTATCATCAGTTTTATAAACTTAGGAAAAACAGCAGCATAGGCTCCATCGGGATCTTGATTTTTTCCAAATACGTTAAAGTATCTTAATCCGATAGTTTCCATACCATATAAGTCGCCAAAAACCTTTGCGTAAAGTTCATTTACATACTTAGTAATGGCATAGGGAGAGAGCGGTTTTCCAATATTATCTTCATGTTTTGGTAGTTCTGTTGAATCTCCATATGTAGAAGAACTTGCAGCATATACAAATCTCTTTATTTTGTTATCACGCGCAGCAATAAGCATATTTACAAAGCCATCAATATTTACTTGATTGGTAGTTATAGGGTCGTTTATCGACCTTGGAACCGAGCCAAGTGCTGCTTGGTGCAGAACAATTTCTATGTCTTTGCAAGCAGATTGACATGTTGCGACGTCTCTAATATCCCCATTTATAAATTTAAAATTGGAGTTATTTAAATGTGGTTTTAGGTTATTGATTTTGCCGGTTGCCAGATTATCGAGACATACAACATAATTGTTCTGAGCTAAAAGCTTTTCAATTATGTTAGAACCTATAAATCCGGCACCACCGGTAACCAAAACCCTTGTATTCGTTAGAATTGCTCTATCCATTATTTAGCATAATTCACTGAACGTGTTTCACGAATTACAGTAATTTTTACTTGACCAGGGTAAGTCATTTCGTCTTGAACGCGTCTAGCAATTTCAAAACTTAGTTTTTCAGAATCAGAATCGCTTATTTTTTCGCTTCCAACAATAACTCTTAACTCACGTCCTGCTTGAATTGCGTATGTTTTAAGCACGCCAGGGTAAGACATTGCAAGAGCTTCTAAGTCTTTCAAACGTTTTATGTAAGATTCTACAATTTCACGTCTTGCACCAGGTCTTGCACCTGAAATAGCATCACAAACTTGAACTATCGGCGAAATCAAACTTGTCATTTCTACTTCGTCGTGGTGAGCACCAATAGCATTGCAAATTTCTGGTTTTTCTTTGAATTTCTCAGCAAGCTTCATCCCGTAAACAGCATGTGGCAATTCTGGTTCCTCGTCTGCAACTTTACCAATATCATGGAGTAATCCAGCACGCTTGGCAATTTTTGGATTTAATCCTAATTCAGACGCCATAATAGCACAGAGGTTGGCAACTTCGCGTGAATGTTGAAGCAAGTTCTGACCATAAGAAGAACGGTATTTCATTTTTCCAATCATTCTTATCAATTCTGGATGAAGTCCATGAACACCTAAATCAATTGTGGTACGTTTACCAATTTCAATTATTTCTTCTTCAATTTGTTTTTTAGTTTTATTTACAACTTCCTCAATACGAGCAGGGTGTATTCTTCCGTCTGTTACAAGTTGATGTAGTGATAAACGTGCGATTTCGCGACGTACTGGATCAAAAGCTGAAAGTAAAATTGCTTCAGGAGTGTCGTCAACAACTATTTCGACTCCCGTTGCGGCTTCTAATGCTCTAATATTACGACCTTCACGACCAATTATTCTACCTTTTAACTCGTCACTTTCAATATGGAATACAGTAACAGCATTTTCAATTGCTGTTTCTGTAGCAACACGTTGAATTGTTTCAAGAACAATTTTCTTTGCTTCTTTATTAGCGGTCATTTTAGCTTCATCAATAATCTCATTGATTAGACCAACAGCCTCTGATTTTGCATTTTCTTGCAATGATTCTAATAATTCTTTCTTTGCTTCATCAGCCGATAGTCCAGAAATAGCTTCTAACTGTAAAACCTGTTCTTTATGTGCTTTTTCTAATTCTTCGCTTTTCTTTTCAACTCGTTCAAGCTGTTTGTCTAAGTTTTCACGAATAACTTCTAGCTCTTTCTTCATCTTTTGCGTTTCTTCGATTCTAGAAGTAATGCTAGATTCACGTTGTTGAAGTTTAGTTTCTGCTATTGCTATTTTTTGATTTTTCTCATTAAAGTTTCTATCATTATCAGATTTTAATTGCAAATATTTTTCTTTTGCCTGCAATTCTTTTTCTTTTCGAGTTACTTCTGCTTCGCTTATCGCTTCATTCAAAATAGAACTTCTTTTCTTTACTAGTGCTTTATCCCACACAAAGTAGGAAATCACTCCCCCGCCTAAAAAGGCTGCTACCGCAATCATAATTATTGTTATTGTTCCCATATCACTATTAAATTATTAAAATTAAAAAGCCCGTATTAAATTCTTTAATGTTAGAAGAAACCCCTGTATAAACATGGGCCGGGACGGCCAGAATACTTCCAGTTTCCAATGACTACAGAGTAGTCTAATTCTGCAAGCAGAATTAGTTAAGGCCTACCGTACATAACCTGAGCAATGTCCCTAATTTGTTAGTGTTGAGTTTCTCAACCTTTAAAGAACCAATACGGGCAATATTATTAAATTACCATTTATATTTTAAAGAACGTTTACTCTTTGTCTAGAATATCTTCAAGTTCAAAATTTATTTTTTTCAATTCGTTAATAATTGGTGAAAGATCTTCTTTATTCTCATTTTCCATGAGTTTTACTGCAAACATTATTACTGTCATCGCCAGATAATCCTGATCGTCTTTATTCCTGTATCCTTTGCTTTTATATTGTAACAAAGTGTCATTTATCGATTGCGATGCTTTGCGAATTAGTTCTTCACGTCTGCTGTCTCCGCGATCAATACTTATAGGATAAATTCTTTCCCCAATACTTATATTTATTATTAACTTGTTGTCTTCCATTAAACTTTATTTGTTCAAAAGAGCAATGCAATTATCAATTTCCCGTATTATTTTGTTTAACTTAAGTCTAGCTTCTTTATCATCGGTGGTGTTGCCATCAAACGATTTTGCCATCTTTAAATTATCGTATTTCCTTTCAAATTCCTGATATTTAGCTTTATATATGTTAAGTTCGTTATTACTAGAATCAATCTCATTTAATAATTTTGAATTCTTGTCTTTCTCTTCCTTATATAACAAAATCAATTTATGAATGTTCCCATTCACCTTCGAAATCAATTTGTTATATTCTTCGTTCATTACAAAATTATCTATTACAAAAATAGTTGATTTTTTTTTCAAAAGCAAGAATAGATGTTAGATTTGTAAAAAATTATTGAATTGATGATTGAAGTGAAATATATTAAGTGTTTGATTATAGGTTTACTAATGGTTTCAAGTGCAGTAGGACAGGTTTATAAATATAAAAATAATTTTATTTTGCCTTTAAAAATTGAACCAGCGCTTTCTGGCAATTTTGCTGAACCTCGGAGCAGACATTTTCATACGGGATTAGACTTTAAAACATACGCTGATGGTAAAGATGTTGTAGCTGTTTATGATGGTTTTATTTCTAGAATTTATGTGTCGCCTTGGGGATATGGTAATGCTCTTTATGTTACTCATCCAAATGGATATACTTCGGTTTATGGTCATTTAAGTATGTTTAGTAAGGAAATAGAAAAATTTGTGAAAAAATGTCAATACAAAAATCAGTCTTTCTCGTTGGATACTACTTTAAATTCTGACATGTTTGTGTTTAAAAAAGGACAAGTTATTGCATATAGTGGAAATACAGGATTTTCTGAAGGACCTCATTTGCATTTTGAATTGCGCGAAACAAAAACGGATATGCCTGTAAATACTGTTGGAACTATTTATAACTTTACAGATAATATTGCTCCTGAAATTACAAGCTTGGTGCTGTATCCGATGAATTGTAATTCTTTTATTGGTGGAAAATCGGAAAAGCAAATGTTTAAGCTTGTTAAAAATCCAGATGGCTCTTATTCTTGCAACCAAACATTACCATCAGTTAGTGGATTAATTGGAATTGGCCTTGCTTATGTGGACAGAATGGATGGAGCTTCAAATAGATATGGCGCAGAATCAGTTAAACTTTATGTTGATGGTGAACTCATTTACCACTCTTCGTTGCAAAAACTAGATTTTGATAAGCAAAGGGCTAAAAATAGCATGTTCGATTATCAATATTTTCTTGAAGATGAATTGCATGTTCACAAATTATTTATTGAGACTGGAAACGATATGTTAATCTTTCCTTATTCTGTAAATGATGGTGTCTTTTCCATTCCAGCTTTAAAAACTGAAGAAATAAAAATTTTAGTAACGGACTATAATTCAAATTCTACAAATGTTAAAATTAGTTTGCAAGGAGATTCTCACGATTACTCTGCACTTTATACGAAAGATGAATCAAATCTTAAAGCTGATAAAAGTTACATTTATGCAGATGGTGGTTTTAGGCTTGAGTTTGATTCAGCAAGTTTATATTATGATTATAATTTAAAAGTGTCGAAAGTAGCAAAGTGGAAATATTCCGATGTTTATAAAGTGGGAGAGGACCATATCGTATTAAAAAATGATTTTAGAGTGATGTTTTTTCTTGATGAAAATGTTCTAAAATTACAAGACAAGCTATTTATTGGTCGCAAAAATAATGGTGACTTTAGTTTTATTAAGTCCTCTGTCGACAAGAATTTTATTTCAGCTAACTCTTCATATTTTGGCGAGTTTTATTTGTGGATAGATACAACTCCACCTAAAATAACTCCACAAAATATAAAAGAAGGTTCAAATATGTCGAAATCTTCGGCAATAGTGGTGAAAATTGAAGATGATTTGAGCGGGATTTTAAAATATAATATGTTTATTGATGATTCTTGGGTTCTTGGAGTGTACGACCCTCGTAAGAAAACATTGACGTATTTTTTTGATGATAAAATGCCTGTAGCCGAAAAGTACACACTAAAAGTTAGTGTCGAAGATATTCTTAAAAACTATTCTGAAATTAAAATAGGTTTTACGAGATAGAATATAGTTTTTGGAAATTTATCTTAATTTGAATTCTGTATCAATATCGTCTTGGAAATTAATATTTTGTACTTTCCATTTTAAATCAGGCTTGTACAGCACTACAATAAATTTTACTGGCTGTCTTTCGTATTTAAGAGAGTAAATGTATTTCCGATATGAATCACCAGCCTGATATACATCTACAAGCTCGTAACCATAATAGTTTCCAAGTAGTTTTCGCGAAAGTTCCAATCTTTCTTTAATAGATTTTATCCCGGTTTGAGTTGGATCTATCATAGGATTTGTGGCAAACAAATAGTTAACGGCTTGATTTACATCTTCGTTGAAAATTGCAAAAAATCCTTCCATTAGTTCTTCTGGAGTTGCTTGAGCCTTAAGTGAAGTAGTAGAAGCAGTTGTTAAAATTAAAATGCTTGAAATCGCAATAATAAACTTTTTCATTTTATTAAATTTTATGCAAAGTTACATAAAAATTGTGCCAGATAAAAAAATACTAGCTTTAGCCATATTTATTTTTGACTTAATTTAGCATTTTTTCTCTAACTAAATTCTTATCTGGTTAAAATGATATTTTTTTCATCAACAATGCGGCGCAAGTTAATAAGAGCATAACGCATTCTGCCAAGAGCGGTATTTATACTTACACCGGTTTGTTCAGCAATATCTTTAAAGCTCATGCCTCCATAGTGACGCATTATTATTATCTCTTTTTGTTCAGCTGGTAAAAAATCGATTAAACTTTTTACATCATTCATAATTTGATCACCCACTAACTTGTCTTCAATATTCTCATCCGAAAATTTTTCAGAGTTAAAAATATCTACTTCAGTATCATCATTTGAGAAGGTGTTCAAATTTTTCTCTCGCCTGAAATAATCAATGGTGATATTATGTGCAATTCTAATTGCCCAACTTATAAATTTTCCTTTGTCGGTATATGTACCAGACTTTAAAGAATTTATAACTTTAATAAACGTGTCCTGAAACAAATCATCAGCGACATGAGTATTTTTGACTGTAATAAGGATGTAGGAATAGACCTTTTTTTTGTGACGTTGTATAAGAACTTCGACACACTCTTTTTCACCCTTAATGAATCTTTCGATAAGTTCCTGATCGGAATAGCTTGTCAAATTCATAACTATATTATTTAAAGTTAAAGGGTAAAAGTGTCGTCGATAATAGTTCTCCTTTCTATTTTAGTTTTTAATTACAACATTTAATACGCAAAGATAATTTTTTTGTTACAAAAATTGTGCAGAAATCAAAATAATTTGTTAAAATTTTATTTATTCTTTTTTTTCTTCTGAATTTTCGTTCCAGCACGCTTTGTATTTAAAAGACAATTTTCCCCAATAATCGGAACTGTATATAGCAACTCTATCAATGGTTGCGTCGATTTCTGCTTTTTGCAAATTATCGGCTTCGCGAAGACTCATAACATATATCCAGCCATCTTTTTTACACATCCAACTTCCATACATTAAATAATTTATTTCTAATAGGTCAATAGAAAATTCATCAATTTTGCGATCTACCATTTTACAAAGTGGGCTCATGACTTGTAAATAGTACTTTTCTGGTTTCTCAGGATAATTAAAAACGTCAATCCAAACTGTTGAATTTTTATATTTTATTGTCCATTGTCCGTCTTTTTGACCTCTAGATTTAAAAGGGTCTATTTTAATTTCTTCTATCGACTTTTCGATGAATTCTGTTAAATGATATGGAATCATAAAAATATTTTTTTTCAATTACAAAATTAAGAAAAAACAAATTGTGCAGCATTTATTGATAGAAAAAAATGATAAAGATTACCAATTAATTGGAGTTTGTCCTTTTGAAGAAAGAAAATCGTTTATTTTTGTAAAATGTTTGCATCCTAGAAACCCGTTGTATGCGCTTAATGGAGATGGATGTGCCGCTTTAAGTATGAAGTGTCTTGAATTATCGATTAAGACTTCTTTTGCCTGAGCATATCGTCCCCATAATACAAAAATTACATTTTCTCGATTTTTACTAATTGTAGAAATTACTTTGTCTGTAAATGTTTCCCAACCTTTTTTTTGATGAGAACCTGCAGAATTTGCACGAACTGTAAGAGTGGCGTTTAGTAATAATACTCCTTGCTTTGCCCAAGCCTCTAGATTTCCGTGCTTCGGGATAACAAAACCTATATCAGACTTTAATTCTTTGTAAATATTTGTTAGCGAAGGTGGTGGTTTTATCCCTTCTGGTACCGAAAAACTTAGTCCGTGAGCTTGCCCTGGACCATGATAAGGGTCTTGTCCAAGTATTACAACTTTAACTTTTGCAAAAGGGGTAAAGTTAAAAGCTGAGAAAATCTGTGCCTCTGGAGGAAAAATAGTGTAGCTTTTTTTGTCTTCAACTAAAAAGTCTTTTAATTTGAGAAAATAATCTTTATCAAACTCCTTTTGGAGTTGATTGTACCAAGAATCTTCAATATTAATAAGTTTTTCAGTCATTAATCTTCATCAGGGATATATTCAATTGTATCCTTTTCATTAAAGATAAGATCCAAATCGATTGAATTAACTCTTTTTTCATTTGTGATGAAAACATTTTCTCGCAAGAAACTTCCATATTGATTAATCTCGGTTACTATTTCCTGAAGTAGCTCAACTAGATTTACATACAATGCAATTATTGTTGTGCAGATTACATAATTATTCTCAAATATTAGTTCTTCTAAGTAACCGTCATTTTTCTTTAAAAAATATTCTATTTCTCCTTTAATGATATTTTTCTGTGCATCAGTAATTGTATTCTCTTTAGCTGAACACGCAAAAATATATCTCAATCTATGATCTTTTCCCCCAAGTCCAGAAGCGATATATATTTTTGATTCTTCCATCAGGTTCGACTCCATAAACATTCTTGCCTGTTGATATGATAAATATGCCCATGTTTTAAGCTCAGGTTCAGGATTTTTAAGGTATTCTTCAATCATTCGGTAAGTTTCAACCTCGCCATAAGTAGTAAGCTTAGCTAAAATTTCCTTTTTTTGTAAGATGCTTAAATCTTTATCATGTAGTTCATTTAGCAAAGTCTGAGGTTCTGGTAGCTCTTTTTCCTCACCAGCTTTTTGTAGCGTTTCGAAAAACTCAATCTGAATTTCAGCATCTACGCTAGTTTCAATAATCCTGATGTTCTCGGGATTAAGAAGTGCGATTTGCCTCATTTTTTGCAACATGCTTTCTTGTTCGTCCATGCTAGATAGTCTCAAAAAGTAAAATTGTTTTATACTCAAAAAATCTGAAAGCTATCTAATCAAGTATTAGTAGCTTTCAGATTATATTATTTAGTTATGTTAATAACTCTGCAATTATTTTTTTGGAGCATCCTCAACTTTGACAATCTTTCCTGAAAAGTAAAGATCTTCGCCAGCTAACGGATGGTTGAAGTCAATTACAATATGGTCTTCGTTAATTTCAATTGCAATACCATCGAAAACAGTTCGCCGCGCGCCGTCAGGATCAGCACCGGCGTGGCCAGCCCCTGGCGGCGCGCCTGCGCCAGCACCTGCAGGCCGTCCAGCCCGGGCAGGCTCAGGTCGAGTACCACCACATCGGGCTGGACGGCTGTCCACTGCGCCAGCGCCAGCCGGCCGTCGGTGCAGGCGCACACGTTCATGCCGCGCCGGCTCAGGGCGCGCTGCAAGGCAGTCTGCATGGCGGCGTCGTCTTCGATCAGCAACAGTTTCAGCAGGGAACTCATGGCCGGACATTAGCACTTTCCCCTAGGTATCCGGACAGCCACTTGACAGCCAGACGCGGCATCATCAAGGCGTTACCCACACTACAAG
>JBBQCZ010000083.1:0-16809 GCA_038319215.1 Bacteroidales bacterium
CACCCGACCATGAGTATGAAATACCGCCAGTACCTGTTACCGAAATTGCAGTGGTCGAACAAGTTAGAATTGTTGTTCCTGCATTATTTGTAATTCCTGGAGTTATATTACAACAAATCATACTAATCTCAAATTGACCAACAGCAGTTCCGTCACCGTCAACATAAATGTAATAAGTAGTCCCATTAACAGGGGTAAAAGTATATGTAGAAGTTGTACCAGCTCCACTATCATCGTCACCACCAACACAAGTGAATGCTCCACAAGAACCGGTAAAAATATTAAATTGCGTATCAAAATTAGTTCCTGGATTATCCGTACTAATAGTTACAGGAACACCAGCACCAGTAAAAGTGTACCATACTCCTTTTGAAGGAATTCCTCCACCCGTACAACCAGTTGGAGCATCAATAGCCGTTGCTAGAATATTACTCGCAATATCAGAATCTCCGCAAGTAAGAACCATTGCATCTGCACATTCATCATTATCGGGAGTGATTACAACCCCAGAAACTGGCTCGAAATAATAGTCACACAAATCACCAGCATAACCATCTATTCGGATATAATAAGTATCACCAATAGTCATTCCTGAAAAATTCCAAGTACTTGTCAATCCTGCATTATCGCCATAAGTACCAGGTCCATCACATGAACCAGGAACTAAAGTTAGAGCTCCGCAAGAACCACTAAAAACAGCTAACTGTATTCCTCTATTTTGAGGAGTACAAGCACCTACAGTAAAATCAATTTCTACATCAGTGCTACCAGCGATAAATCTCATCCAAGAGTCATTATCAATTGATTGACCACAAACGCTAGGACTGCCAACACTAGCAGTATAAGTACAATCAGTACTCCCTACAAAAGGCTGTGATAAATCAATAATTGGTGCTCCTGCACATTCGTCAGTTGGAACCGACGCTCCAGAGCAAATATCGCACATTGTAAATGTTTGACTAAACTGACAAGTAGGAACAATGTGATTCCTTACATAAATGGTTTTACCACTAGAAATAGATGAAACTGAATACACACCAAGTCCGACATTAGAATGATAAGTAGTTGTTCCGTCAGTTATGTCAACTGAGGTAGCATCACCTAATCCGGTAACATTAATTTGAAGATTGTAAGATAAATAATCTGGGGCACAGTTCTGAGTAATTACCGCTACTGGCGCATTACAAGCTGCTCCAAATGTAAACTGAACTCTTGGCTTATAATTTCTAGCTCCAGTGGTTGTTTGTCCACATTGATTTAATGTTGTAGAGTTTACAGATCTAGTTTGATTTACTACATTATTGTACATCCAAACCTGACCATTACTTCCCCATCCAGCATTTACGCCCCAACAAACATCTACGAGAATATTATCAACTCCATTCCAATTAAAATTACTATCAAATGCAGTTGTTCTCCATCCAGTTGATCCTGCAATAAATGTATGTGCAGTTTTTACTGTAGTTAATGAAGCTGAATTATGTGACGTAGCATCAGTTGCTGTTGTATGCGCTAATCTAATTTCATAATTTGATAGGCTTCCTCCGTTTACTTGAGAAACATCCCACGCAATTGCAGAAATTGCCCCAGCGTAACCGCCTGCTGCCGTAATTTCAGCAGCTGTATAAACAAATTGAACTCTTCGACTTTCCCAATAATAATTATATGGCGATATATTAGACGTTCCACTTTCAGCAGTTTGTGATCCAATTGTGATTGTTAACTGCGACATCAACAAGGTTGAAGTTGAAATAATCGCAGTAATAAAAATAAATAAAAATTTATATAATAAGTTTTTCATAACGATACTATTTTAATTGTTTAAGAATTTCGTTTAACTCGGATTTTTTTACACAGATTGCCTTCTCCTTATCAGACAAACTTTCGTACTCCTCATCGCTAACTATTCGATCTACAAGAACATTTTTCAACTTGTAAAGCTCTCCAATAACTCTTTCAGTTAATTCCTCATCACCATTTGTAAGATTATTGATTTCTAAAATTAACGGACTTACTTTTCGCTGTTGTGAAGAAGTTACCACCGCTCGTGGCCCATTAGAATTTGTACTAATTGTTGTCACTTCGTTAGTTTTAACAGAAGTTTGAGCGTTTACTTGTAAACTCATTTGCAACAAAAAAATAACGAAAGCCGTCAACACAAGGAATTTACTAAAATCCCTCTTAAATAAATAATTGACAACACTTTGACTAGTTCTATCTACATTAATACTGTCATCTTCTTTATGACATATTAATTCACAGCTATGCAACTTTCTCGCATCTCTGAAATTCGATGTTAACACATCCAAAAACAAAATAATTTTTCTCATATACTACAGTTTTAATTTCGATGCAAACTTAGCTGCTTCGAATCACATGAAAGGTTTTAAAACAGGAACTTAAAGTTCGGATTTATGAATTTTTACAAAAACAACGCTTAATTAAATTAAACTACAGCCTCCTACAACTACTGCTATTACGGAATCGGCAAGAATCAACACGCTATTCCCGATCAATTATTTTCTAATTAGGAACTAGATTAACACAATTTTGATTATTTTTGCAATAGTCTTTTTAACTTAAAAATCCAATACATGAAAACATTTTTTATCTCATTATTTCTTTTGATTTTTGCAAATATCACAATCAATGCTCAGACTAATTGCTCAGACCAACCGACCGAAACTTTACTCACTAATATTACTCCTTCGCAAGCGTTGGATACTATAAATACTTATATTGACAAAAACTGGTTTGTGATTCTGGATGTGAGAACTCCGGCAGAATACAACTCTATTCATATTGAACAAGGGGTAAATTTAAATTATAACTCTGGCGTATTTAGTACTGAGGTTGCAAAATTAGACAGAAATAAAATGTATGTTTTGCATTGTGCTTCGGGTAGTCGTAGTGCATTGGCATTTGTAGTTATGCAGAATCTGGGTTTCACCCGAGTTTATAATATGACAGGCGGAATTAACTCTTGGAATTCTTCGAGCTATCCAACAACCACTGCCGTTGCTCCTATTGCAGATGCTTGCGAATCAGAATACATGTTTGAAGATGTATTGGTTGGAAACACAGAATCGTATTCTTTTAAAATTACCAATGCAGCAAACGATTTACTTTCTATTAGTGAAATAAGCGATTTGTCGGGCACAGAATTTTCTACAGATTTTGACATAGACACAACCCTATCTGGAAGCTTCGAATACACATTTAACATTTTCTATACTCCTGTTGACGGAATTGCCGACAATCAGACTTTTACAGTAACAACCAACGGTGGCATAATTGAGTTTAGCCTAAACGGAACAGCTCTTGATTTAACAGGTATTACCTCTCGTGAAACAAACGAAATTTTTGTTTACAATGACATTCAAAACTCTCAATTATTACTAAATGGAAATTATCAATCTGTTAATAATTATGATTTATATAATTCAGCGGGGATAATCTGCAAATCGGGAATAATGTCAAACAATACCATTAATTATAATGATCTTTCTAATGGAATTTACATACTGAAATTAAATTCAGATAAAGAAAATAAAACAATAAAAGTATTGATTACTAGATAAGCTGGATTACATTACGATAAAAAAAAAGCTCCACAAAATGGAGCTTTTTAAATTTCATATCTAATCAATTAAGCTTTCTTCATTTCAGCAGTAAAATGCCTCATGATAGGAGCTTCCCAAGTAATTTCGAGTCCGCTAGTAATTTCGTTACGACGATCAAAAACATTCTTAAGAGCTGCTGCAATATAATCCATGTGAAGGTTTGTGTAAACACGACGAGGAATTGCAAGTCTTAATAATTCTAGTTTTGGATAACGGTTTTCGCGAGTAATAGGATCACGGTCAGCCAAAATTGCACCAATTTCAACGCCACGAATTCCGCCTTCAATATAAAGTTCGACACCTAGTGTTTGTGCACGAAAATGTTCTTTTGGAACATTAGGTAAAATCTTATTTGCATCAACAAAAATTGCATGTCCACCAATCGGGTACTGAATTGGAACACCATATTCAATAAGTTTGCTTCCCAAATATTCAATTTGTTTTATTCTAGTTTCAAGATAATCGAATTCTGTACTTTCGTCGAGACCAACTGCCAAAGCTGCCATATCACGACCAGCCATTCCGCCATAAGTAACATAGCCTTCGAACATAATATTAAAAGTACAAGCCTGACGATAGATTTCCTCGCTATGCAAAGCAATAAAACCACCGATATTTACCAACCCGTCTTTCTTTGAACTCATGGTTGCCATATCGGCATATTTGTACATTTCGCGTACAATTTCCTTAATTGTCCAAGTTTTATATGCTTCCTCTCTCATTTTAATAAAGTAAGCATTCTCGGCAAAACGTGCAGAATCATACAACACAGGAACTCCGTATTTATGACTAAGTTCATAAACAGCCTTCATATTTTCGATAGAAACAGGCTGTCCACCAGAAGAATTACATGTTACCGTAACTATGCAACAAGGAATTTGCTCTTTTGGATATTCACGATATACTTTTTCGAGTTTAACAAGGTCGAGATTACCTTTAAATGGATGATCTAAGGTAGTATCAAAAGCCTCATCAATTGTACAATCAACAGCTTTAGCTTTTCTAAATTCGATATGACCTTTAGTTGTGTCGAAATGTGAATTTCCAGGAACAATATTGCCTTCTTTTACTAAAACAGAGAAAAGCACATTCTCAGCAGCGCGGCCTTGATGTGTAGGAAGGAAATGCTCAAATCCCATCAGTTCTTTAACTCTGTTTTTTAACTCGAAGAAACTACGAGCACCTGCATACGACTCGTCTCCTGTCATAATTGCTCCCCATTGACGATCACTCATTGCTCCTGTTCCACTATCGGTTAGCAAATCAATAAATACTTTATCGCTACTAAGTTTAAACAAATTAAACTTTGCTTCTTCAATCCAAGCGGCTCTTTCTTCTTTTGTGCTGCGTTTAAGCGGCTCTATCATTTTAATTTTATACGATTCTGAAAATGGTAATTCCATGATAATAATTTTTAATATTAATAAAATAATTGATTTTTTAAGGCACGTAAGCCTAATTGCGAATTGGAATTAATTCAAAAAAGAATCGCGTTCCTTAATATTAAGGAAAACAAAATTAGCAAGTATTGATATAATCTTCAAACCGAACATTCTTTGTCGCTTTTTAACTTTTACAAAAATAGCCAATAATTTGAATTGACAATAAAAACAGACACTTTTTTCAGATAATTGCTCTCTAACATAAAACACTTGTTTGGACTTATTAAAAACAATGTCTTATAAATGGTTATTTTTCAATAATAAGGTATTTAAGAGAATAGTTTAAAAAGCATGATTTTTTCTCATTATTGTACCAAAATAAGTAATAACTTTGCACAAAATATTTTATATTTGTAATTGAGAATTAACCAACCATGAGAGCGCTAATTTATTTAATATTTTCGTTGACAATACTGAGTTGTATAAACCCGGGTACTGGAGAAAACAATACTGACATAAAAGAAGATAATGACACTTTGATTAGCAAGGATAGCACTATTAAAAATTATGGCAATACTAACCACGACTCGAATCAAATTATTGATGAATATTTTGACGACCCAATTGTTAAAAGTTATGCCAGTGAATCAGACACTTTAGTAATTTCAGAAGATTGCGTAATCTTTCTGTGGCCTGATAGTATTGAAGTAGAAGATTTAAAATTGAAATATGCTGATGGCTATCTTGAAATTCTCGACGATATGATATATTATGCTTCGGAGGCTGCCATGTCTCTTGATGCTTTAGATATCAAAAATTTCTTTTGCGACAAGTCTGTTCTTTTATTTAAAGGTGAAAAAAAAGACATTTTTATGAAAAGGAAAAAAGTTGAAGGAAATATGATTTTATTTAAAAAAGGGGCAAAACCTTTTATTTCTTATGCCATTGATTTTGACATTGATGTTTGCACAAAGTTTTTTGCTCCGGCTGTTAGTGATAGCATCAAATAAAAATTTCATTCATTTTCACCACGAGTTACCTTTCCGAATAATCCGTTCACCATATTTTTTGCGGATATTATCGAGGCTCATGTAAAGTCTTACCATTTCGGGCGTATCTTCGAAAAGATTTAATTGCGGCACACCACGAATAAGTTTTGTAAACCTCACTCCTACCAATCGTATAAGAACACGACGCTGATAAAGTTTTGCAAAAAGTTCTTTAACAACAGGAACAAGCACATGATCGAAAGCAGTGTAAGGAATTTGTTTCTGCAAAGTATGAGTATCAAAATCCGAATATCTTATTTTTATAACTACACAGGAAGTCAGCCACTGCTCTTTGCGAAGTTTGTACGACAGTTTTACTGCCATTTCCGAAATCAAGTCGGTTATTCGTGCAACATCAATTGTATCGTGTTCAAAAGTAGTTTCGCTACCAATCGATTTGCGCTCCGAATATGAAAAAACTGGAGTATTATCAATTCCATTAGCCTTTTCCCAAAGAGACTTTCCATTTTTGCCAAGCAGACTTTCAATCATAATTGGAGGAATTTGTCTTATGGTTTTGATATCCGAAATACCCATTGCTCTTAATATGCCATAAGTTTTTTTGCCCAGCATAGGAATTTTCTTTATCGACAATGGATCGAGAAACTGATTTACCATAGGTTGCTCCACACACAATTCGCCAAACGGTTTTGCCTCTCCGGTAGCAATTTTGGCAACTGTTTTATTCACCGATAAACCAAACGAAATTGGTAAGCCTGTATTTTCAACAATGCTATCTTTTAATTCATGTGTCCATTTATAGCTACCATAAAACTTGTCCATCCCAGTAATATCGAGATAATGCTCATCTATACTTGCTTTTTCGTAAAGTGGAGCTTTCTCTGCAACAATATCTGTAACCATGCGCGAATATTTTGTGTACATATCCATATCACCACGAATAAAAACTGCATCGGGACATAAATATCTCGCCATTTTCGACGGCATTCCCGAACGAACGCCAAAAGTTCTTGCCTCGTAACTGCAAGCCGACACTACTCCCCTGTCCGATCCACCGCCAACAACAACCGGCAAGCCGTTAAGTCTGCTGTTTTTAAGTCGCTCTACCGAAACAAAAAAACTGTCTAAGTCCATGTGAACAATTGTGCGTGCCTTCATAATTTGATTATTTTATAATCTTTTTTAGGATTACAATATAAACATAAATTATTTATAACGCGATGTTTTTGTCATGATTTTTAATAAAGTACGATTTAATCACATCTTAGCGAGATTTTCTGTAACAGGATTTAGCAAAGTGCATAAATTTGATGAAATTTGTGCAGCAAAGTGCATATATTTAAATGAATTTATACAGTTTAGTGCATAAATTTGATAAAATACTTGCATATTAGTTTATGTTTGCTTATTTTTGTAAAAAAGCAAGCTATGTTTAAAAGACGAATAGAGGATCGTATTAAAGCAGTATTTGAATTGAATAAGGTAGTTATTTTGCTCGGAGCAAGAAGAGTTGGCAAAACCACTCTGGCAAAGAAAATAATTAATGATTTTCCTGATTCAAGATATATAAATTGTGAGTTACTAGAAAATAGCGAGTTATTACAGACAACTAATTCTGAGAAGCTTTTTTCGTTTATAGGTTCCTACAAGTATGTTGTTTTTGATGAAGCTCAAAGCATTCCTAATATTGGGAATATTTTAAAAATCATTCATGATACTTTCCCTGAAATAAAGATTATCGCAACTGGCTCGTCAGCTTTAAGTCTTCAACAAGAGTCGGGAGAACCACTTACAGGACGTTCTCGATTTTTTTATATGACCCCATTTTCGTTTAGTGAGCTTGTTGAAAATGAAGACCTGCTTGCAGCAAGTGCAAAACTTGAAAATATTTTAAGATTTGGAACATACCCTGATGTTTACAACAAACCGGAAGAGTACGCTATTGAGGAGTTGGATAATATAGCATCAAACTATCTTTATAAAGATGTTCTTCAATTTGAAAGGTTAAAAAAACCGGAGATTTTGTATAATCTTCTAAAGTTACTTGCATTTCAGATTGGCAGCGAAGTTTCTTTAAATGAATTATCGAATAAGCTTAATGTACATGTTAATACAGTAAAGCGATATATCGAATTGCTTGAGAATAGTTTTGTGATTTTTGGATTATCGGCTTTAAGTAACAATCCTAGAAATGAAATTGGGAAAAATAAAAAATACTATTTTTACGACTGTGGAATCAGGAATTCAATTATTCGCAATTTTAACCCCCTAACTTTAAGGAATGATGTTGGGCATCTTTGGGAGAATTACTTTATTTCGGAAATGTATAAAAACAACTTCAATTCCGGAAAAACTGTAAATTCATATTTTTGGAGAAACTATCAGAAGAAAGAAATCGATTATATTGAGGAATATGGTGGAGAACTAAAGCTTTTTGAATGTAAATACAATCCTGACAAAAAGGTAAAAATTCCTATTGATTTTAAAAATAATTACTCGTCATATACTTTTAATGTTGTAAATCCTGATAACTATTGGGAGTTTCTTGGAAGATAAAGCTTTATTATTGAAACAATAGATCTGTTTTAACTCCGATTACGCATTAGGTCTATAAAGTAAATCTGACAAGTTTTTTAATGAATAATCGTGGGCTAATCAATAAAACAACTTACCAGTTCTTCAATTTTAATCAGATATAACATTCCAGCAGCATTTACAGATGCTAGAGAATCAATGATAGTATTTTTCTCGTATTTGCATCCAATAACTGCATCCTGAATAACTGAAATATCGCCATTACAGAAGAAGTCACCGAAAATAGAACATGTTTCAATAGTTCCGTTTTTCACATCAAGTTGAACTTCAACTTTTCCTCCATCAAAACGATTAGATTTTGTGATATTAAAAGCTGGAGAGCTTCCATAATTCCAGTCCCAGGTAAGGAATTTCTTAGTTTCAATTTTCTCTATTTCCGCAAGGTCTTCGGCAGAAAGAGAAATTTGTTCCATATCTCCCTTAAGAGTCTCAATCATTGTATTTCGAAACGTCAACGAGTCCATATCCTTTTCTAAATAAGGTCTGATATTAGTAACCCTTTCGCGAACAGATTGAATACCTTTAGAGATTATTTTTTCGTCAGTAACATTAAGGGATCTTACGAGATATTCGAGATTTGTATCAAATAAAATTGTTCCATGGTGTAAGAATCTATCTTTCATTCCAAATTGCGCATTGCCAGAGAACTTTTTCCCGGCAGCATGTAAGTCATTTCGCCCAACAAATTCGGCTCCAACACCAAGTTTATTAAGTGCATCGATTACAGGTTTTGTAAAATCACGAAAATCTTTTACTTCTCCTGCTTTTTTCCATGTGATAAAGCTAAATTGCCAGCAATCTGGATCGGTATAAACTGTTCCGCCTCCACTATTTCGGCGAATCACATCAATATCTTTATCCTTTACAAATTGAGCATTTATTTCCTGAATTGTATTCTGAAAACGTCCAATCATCAAAGTTGGTTTAGTTCTCCAAAAAAGAAAATATTCATCCGTAAAATCAGGATTCTTCATAATGTACTCCTCAACAGCAAAACTGAAAGAAGATCTTAATTGGTTGTCGAATTCGATGTATTTCATAATGGTTTAATGGTTTAACAGTTCATCGGTTAAACAGTTCAACAGTTCAACGGTTCTCGGTTCTCGGTTTAGACAGTGAGCGGGAACTGAGAACTGATGAACAGAGAACAGAGAATTCTTATCTATTTTTTCAGCTCATTCATTCCTTCCAACGCATTGTACGAACTCCTAACGTACGGACCAGAAGCGACATATTTAAATCCTTTGCTCAATGCAACTTGTTTGTATTCCTCAAAAACTTCGGGGCTTACATATTCTTTTAAACTTGCGTGATCGTGTGATGGTGGAAGATATTGACCAATAGTAAGCATATCGCAATCTACTGCTCTCAAATCATCAAACAATGCGAAAACTTCATTTTTGGGTTCTCCAAGACCAAGCATAATTCCAGATTTTGTGAATATCGAAGGATTCTTTTGTTTTACATACTCCAACACTCTTAAGGATTGCTTATAATCCGCCATCGGACGAGCAATATCATACAAAGATGGAACTGTTTCCACATTATGATTAATAATTTCTGGTTTTGCCTCAATTACATTATCAAGTGCTTGTTCATCAGCTTTAAAATCTGGAATAAGAACCTCAATGCTTGATTTTGGCAATACTTTTCGTAATTCGTAAATACATTTAGCAAATTGTTCTGATCCGCCATCTTCCAAATCGTCGCGAGTAACAGAAGTAATTACCACATGATTTAGCTTGAGTTTTGCAGCAGCTTCAGCAAGATGTTTTGGCTCTTCAGGATCGACACAAGATGTTGTTCCTGATGGGATAGCACAAAATTTACAATTACGTGTACACACTTCTCCCAAAATCATAAATGTAGCTGTTCTATTACGAAAGCATTCTCCCATGTTCGGACATTTTGCGCCCTCACAAACAGTATGAAGATTTAAACTTCGAAGCATCTCTCCCATTTCTTTCATACTGGCATAGTCTAACTTTTTGTTTAACCATGCAGGTTTTCTTAGATTTTCCAAAATAATAAATTTTTTGCAAAGATAAGGAAACTAAATTATAGAGAAAGATAAAATCTGTCCAAATTAAATTTATTGAATTAGATTTATAAAGTTAATAAAGAGTTAAAGAATTATTGAACTCTCTGTTGGTTTAGGCGTTTTTACCACCATTACTCTTACAATATTTTTAGAATTATTGTAGATACTGTGTTTTATACCCTTAGGACTTTCCACTAAACAATCCTTTTCTACAGATTTAATTTCGTCGCCAACCATAATATCGGCAGTTCCTTCAAGTACATAGAAGAACACGTCAACAGGTGTAATATGTGGTTTTAAGCTTTCGCCAGATTCCAATTTAATAATCATAACTTGAGCTGGCGTTTTGTCGTAAATCTTTCTAACATCAACACCATGAGGAGTCTCTGCTACTTTAGTTTCTGATACTTTCACGATAATCATCGAATCGTGTACATAAACTTCTTCAGTTTTCGTTTCAGTTTCTTTCTCTTTTGTGTTGCACTCCTGATCTGCCGAATTTTTGCAGTTATTGCCACAAGATGCAAATGCAAATACTATAAGTACAATTAATAATGATTTCAAATTTAAGATACCTGTTTTCATAGTTTTGAATGTTAGTTTAGTTTATAATTGTTTTTATTGTTTTAATAAGTGATTCTCCATTTTTGATTAAATCAAATGAATGATTTGAGAATTGCCATTTCTTCACAAAGAGTCGCAAACTTCCCATTATTACAGTTGAAAGCATATTAGGATCTATGTCGGATCTAATATCATTATTCGCCTGCCCTTGTTTGAGAATAATTTGCATTATCTCTTCATTTTCTTTCATAATTTCCGAAATCTTTTCTATTAACAATGTCTCATTTGCAAATATTGATTCGGAAAAGATTACCACAACTAGAGATGGATTTTTTGTAAACTCCTGAAAATGCTTGTTAAATATATTTGAAATCTTTTCTAATGAATCGATATCTTTATTTAACTCTTCGTTAAACGCAAACTGACTAAAAGATTTAAAAGTCTCTAAAATACTAAGTAAAATATGAATTTTGCTCTGATAATGACGATAAATTGCAGGTTCTGAAGTGCCAATTTTTGATGCTATGTTCTTTATTGTAAGTCCTTGTATTCCATTTTCAGAAATCAAATCTAGCGAAACTTGTAATATTTCCTTTTGCCTTTCGGTTTGCATACAATATTTATAATATTTGGCAAAGTTAGTTAATATTAACTAACATAACAAATAATATTTTATTTATTTTGCAATAAACTTAGTACCACGCTGTTAACTTACTGATTATCTGAACTAAGATTGTGTTAGATGCTTTTAAGCAGACCCTAAATACTTTGGTATGATTTAGTGTAAATATCAGGTTTCAATTCCATTTCTTCGAGTTTATTCAATATTTTTGCCTCATCAAAGCCCTCACTCATCATTTGCTTAATAGATTCAAAACCTTGAGTTTCCAGAAAATTAGCCATATTACCATAAAACATTTCCTGCTTAAATCCGCTATTGTCGGCTTTGTGGTTGGCGATTAGATTATAGATTTTCGTTTTATCCGATTCGAATATAATATTCTCGTACAATGCTCTTTCTAAAACAGAATCCAACAAATCTATGCACTCTTTTCTCGATTTCAGACTACTGTAGAAATCTTCCTCAAGTTTCTGATTATTAAGCTGATACGTTTTTACCTGCATAACAAATTGATCGAAAGCCTTAATATTGTAATTTGCATTAACTCCAGTGTATGGTTTAAATTTAAAATCGCCAAAAAAGTTAAGCAATTCCGTTAATTCGAACGACGGCATAGTCCACAAAGCCATTGATGCAGGATTCTCAACAAAAGACATATTTATTGTTGCATTCATAGAGTTGCAATAATCTATAATTGCAGGCAATTCGTAACAATTATTTTTCATAGGAGTCATACTTAAAGAAAGCCCCTTTCCACCAAGCAAAATCTGATATTCTTCAATATTTTTCTTCACTTTATCAAAGTCCGCTCCTACTCTAATAGACTCAAATAATTCTTTATTTAAAGCATCAAACGATACGGTGATTGTAAAATTTAAGTTTTTAAGATAGTTCCGCACTTTATCATTTAGAACTGTTCCGTTTGTAACAACATGCAGTTTTGCTTTTGAATTAATTGATAGCAAATTATCCCATATCTGATAATAAGTATCGATTAAAAAAGGTTCGCCGCCATAGAATTTTATTTCTTTTGCATGAGGTAAATATTCCGACAACTGTTCTACAAACTTTTCGTCGTAATGATTCTCTAATGGCGGAAGATTTTCCCTACATTTACGAATTGTCGAAGATACTATCCCAGAACACATAACGCATTGCAGATTGCAAGTATTAGACAATTCGAGTTCAATAATTTTTGGATAATTAGATTTTGTACTTGAATAATAATCGGCATGCATTGATGGCAATCCAAAGAATCTAGAAGTTTTAAACTGATGTGTGCAATAAGAGCAACCCATAGATAAGTCGTTGTGCAGCATGTGATTACGTAATTTTTCGGCTACTTCGCCGTTCCAAATCTCATTAATCGATTTCTCGGGATAAGTTCCTAAAACAGTATCTTGATTGCGGCAACAAACAACAGCTTGACCGCGACTATTAAAATAAAGATTTACAAAAGGATTGTAACACGCTAATTTTTTGGGTCCATGATAACGAACTTTATTAAATTCATCCATTTTGTTTTTATCAATAGAATTAAAGCCATCTTTTGATTGCGGATAGCTTATAAAAGGCCTTTTTAATCGTGAGGCTTTTTGATAAAAATACTTAAGAAAATCTGTCAGTCGATTCATTATTACATTTCAATCTTGTCACAAAGATATAAAATATACTCAATAGCTTTAAGCTCAATTTAAGCTGTTTCCTATTTTTTAACTTTTTTTGCCGATTTTTTAATTATCGACAACATCATTTTATCAAAAATACTACTACTTACATGAGCTTTAACCAATGGCAACACTTTTGAGTCAAAAGTTGTTCGATATACTGCTTTCGGATTTTTTGCAGTAATTGCTTTAAACATACATTTTGCTGTTCCTTCGGGACCAGGACAATTGCTGTAAGAATCAATCATATATTGGTCAAAACCATCAACTAAAGTTTTATATTCTTCTGGATGATCTATTTTTCTGAGAGTATCAAGTGCAACTGTGTCAAACTCTGTTTTCACAACTCCTGGTTCTATAAGTACGACCTGTATTCCCAAATCTTTTACTTCCTGACGCAAAGCTACAGCCATTGCTTTTACAGCATGTTTTGTAGAAGAATACCATCCAAGGCCAAGCATAGAAATATGACTAACGAGAGAAGTTGTAAAAACAATCCTACCCGATTTTTGCTTTCTCATTTGTGGCAGAACAGCTTTTAAAACTCTAGCATTACCAAAAACATTTACTTCGTATTGATATTTAATTTCATCCATAGGAACACTTTCGAGCATTCCATACGAGCCATAACCAGCATTTCCCAAAAAAGCATTCAGTTTGCCTTGCTCACTAATTATTTGTGCAACACCATTATTCACGTCCTCATCAGAAGTAACATCCATTTTAAGTAAAATGGCTCCCTTTTCCTTGAGATCATTCATCTTTTCGATTTTGCGTGATGCAGCATAGACTATCCATTCATTTGTTGCCAATAATTTTTCTGCTGTCAATCTACCAAATCCCGATGAAGCACCGGTTATCAATACAACTTTTTTCATCATTTTTAATTTTCTATTACAAAGTTAAGATAAAAACAGATTAGTATTAAAAAAGTTGCCGTCCAAAACATATTGTTTCAAACGGCAATCTCTTATATACTTTTAATAGTTCTATTCCTTAACTAATCTTCTTGTTACAATCCCATCATTAGTATGAATTTTTGCAAAATAAACTCCTGCGCTAAATTCAGATAAATCTATAATCACATTTGTATTATTCGCTTTAACAGAATAAATCAACTGACCAGCAAGATTTAAAACTTCAACAGAGTTAATTGATTCGCCTTCAACAACAAAAATACCAGTAGAAGGATTTGGATAAATATTTACCTGAGAAGAAATAACATTTGCCGTTCCAACATTTAGTCTAGTTGTAAATCTCCAAACCTCAGACCATGCGCTTTCGTCCAATCCTGAAGAAGCCTTAACTCTCCAAAAATACACTGTTTCAGGCAACAAATTAGTTACTTCAGTTGTAAGTGAAGGGAGTGTTCCGCTTACTACATAGCTAAGAAATAAATTATCACTACTTACTTGCCATGTATATTGTGTTGCTCCAAATACACTATTCCAAACTATATCAACTGTATTAAAGTCAACTTCGATTGAGTTATCTACAGGTGAAACTAAAATTGGTGCAGCCAAAGTTTCGGCAATTGTTGTAAAACTCCAAACTTGCGACCATGAACCTACAATAAACCCGTTAGAAGCTTTAACTCTCCAAAAATATTGAGTTCCGGGAAGCAAATCTGCCAAAGTAACTTGCGAGTTAGTAACAGTTTCTGTAGAAACTAAAGTTACAAAACCAATATCTTTACTAATTTCATAAATATATTCCGATGCTCCACTTACTGTATTCCAATCTAAAGTAGGCGCAACAAAATCAACATTTACAGAAGAAGATAATGGAGAAACAAGTACCGGTGCTGCAAGGCCAAAATACATAGTTGTGAAATTCCAAACCTCAGACCAATCACTTTGAACTACACCATCGGTAGCTTTCACGCGCCAAAAATATTGAGTTCCGTTTGCAAGTCCAATAATTGTTTTATTCGATTCTGTGACCGTTTGTGTGGTTATACCTGTAACAAAATTTACATCCTCAGTTATTTCATAAATATATCCAGATGCTCCAAAAACAGAATTCCAATCCAAGTTTAAATTTGCAGCTAAAAGATTTGTTGCATTATTTGCAGGAGATACTAACACTGGAGGAACCAAATCGGCACTTTCGGTAGTAAATTGCCAAACTGTTGACCAAGGTGAATACCCGTTTGCATTTGCGCCTCTCACTCTCCAATAATAAATTGTATGAGGATATAATCCAGTACATGACCCAGTAACAAGAGAAGTTGTATTTGAAATAATGCCAGTTGCAAAACTCGAACTTGTACTATACTGATATTGGTAAGTAACAGCACCTGCGCTTGCAGCCCATTGAATTCCTACTGAAGGAAAAGCCAAATCTACACTACTATTTGCAGGACTAATCAAAGCTGGTGCAGCCGTTAATTCGTAAGCAGTTGTGAAGCTCCAAGTAGAAGACCAAGACGATGTGTCAACAGCATTTTTTGCAGCTGCATGCCAATAATAAGTAGTACCATATAATAATCCAGTGGCAGTATATTGCGAAATGTTTGTTGCGCTTGTATAAATCTGTCGTAACGAAGAAGTAAAGTTTACAGATGTATCAATTTCGCTTAAATAGCCAGTGTTTCCAATAATACTGCTCCAATCTAAAATAGGATTTATAGTAATGTTTGTGGCTTGGTTAGTAGGAGATACATTTGTAACCGATAAAATAGTTGTAAAATTCCATGTTGCCGACCAATCAGAAGTATCAACGGCATTTTTTGCAGCGGCACGCCAATAATATTTAGTGCCAAAATACAAATTTGATACATAAATTTCAGAAATATTTGTAGCTGTTGTTCCATTTACAAATAAAGGCGAATTAAAATTGGAGCTTGTATCCAATTGGTACAAATATCCTATATTGCCAATCATTGAGCTCCAATCAATAGTCACAGCAACTGCTTGACCTGTTGCGCCGTTGGTTGGTGAAACTCCGTAAATTAATGAAGATGTTGTAAAATTCCATGTTGCCGACCAATCAGAAGTATCAACGGCATTCTTAGCAGCTGCTCGCCAATAATATTTGGTATTAAAATATAAATTCGACACATAAATTTCCGACGAATTTATACCAGTGGTTCCATTTACTAGTAATGCTGAGTTAAAGTTTGAGCTTGTATCTAATTGATATAAGAATCCTGTATTACCAGTAATAGTACTCCAGTCAATTGTTACAGCAACTGCTTGCCCTGTTGCGCCGTTAGATGGTGAAACTCCGTAAATTAATGAAGATGTTGTAAAATTCCATGTTGCCGACCAATCAGAAGTATCAACGGCATTCTTAGCAGCTGC
>JBBQCZ010000084.1:0-16666 GCA_038319215.1 Bacteroidales bacterium
AAAGACACAGGAAATGGAAGAGCATCCAACATTGTAATGCTTGGCGCTGCTGCTCCGTTTTTAGGTTTGTCAATCGAAGAACTCGAAGGTGGTATCAAATCTCTTTTCGGTCGTAAAGGCGAAGAAGTTGTTGAAATGAACATTAAAGCTTTACATGCGGGATATGAATTTGCGAAAACACAGATGTAAATAAATATTTTATAAAAATGAAAAGCCATCGGTTAGAAAACTGATGGCTTTTTTTTTGTAATGTTTTATATTTATTCAGCAAAACATTCTTTTAAAAACTATCTTTGCGGGCTTTTGCAAATAATAAAATTATAAACTTTAAAGACTTTTATGGAAAAGAAGCCTTATTTTATTTCGAGATGGAGCATCCCAGTTGCTGGATTTTTGTTTACATTAATGGTTGGTACTGCATATGCGTGGAGTGCTTTTATAAAACCCATGGTTGACAGATTTGGATGGACAAAAACTGAGGCGAATATCCCATTCCTAGTTTTTATTTTTATGTCGGCAATAATGACAATACCGGCTGGAAGATTGCAAGATAAAATCGGACCCAGAAAAACAGGAATATTAGCAGCAGTATTATTTTTTGTTGCATATACTCTAGCATCCTTTGTTGGCACATTTCCATATACATGGTATCTGATTCTTACTTATGGATTAATTGGTGGAACTGCCGGAGGGATCGGTTATGCTTGTGCAATACCGCCAGCCAGAAAATGGCTTCCCGATTTTCCAGGTTTTGCAATGGCAATTTCTGTCACCGGAATGGGCTTATCGGCTGTTGTTTGGGCTCCCTTAAAAGCCAAAATCCTTATCCCCGACTATGGAATTGAACAAACCTTCTTAATAATTGCAGTTATTACTTCTACTGTTACTCTGTTTGCTTCTTGGCTGACAAGAAATCCGCCTGTAGGTTGGAAACCAAAAAACTGGTCACCTGAAACATGCACTAAAAAATCAACAATTATAGTCTCCGAATCCACATCAAAAGAAATGTTAAAAAGCCCAAAATTCTACTACATCTGGACAATTTTCACATTAATACTATTTGGAGGTTTCGTTTGTCTTACACTAATCATACCTTACGGAATAGAAGTAGTTGGGCTAGAACCGGTAAAAGCAGCCTTTGCTTTGTCTATTTTTGCTTTTTTTAATGGTTTTGGACGCCCACTTGCAGGTTTCTTAGGCGATAAGTTTGGAGCTTTACAAGTCCTAATTATTACTTATGTACTGCAGGCATCAACTTTCTTTTTGTTTCCCGCTTTTGCAACAAGTCAGGTTATGTTATATGTTTTTTCCGGATTTCTCGGATGGGGATTTGCAGCAACAATGGCTTTATTTCCAAGCATTACTGCAACAAACTTTGGAACAAAAAATCTTGGAATGAACTATGGAATTGTATATACCGCCTTTGGTACCGGAGCAATTGCGTCTATTTTAGGCTCTTGGCTATATGACTCTACTGGCAGTTATAGTCCGGCGTTTATAATAGGGGGTAGCTTGGCAGCAATAGGACTATTATTAGGAATAATTCTTAAAAAGAAACACGCAGTTAGGTAACTAATCAGTAAAAACGCTTAGAAATATTAGTTGTAGATTGACAGTTTTTACTTTACAAACTGAATTTTATACTTGTTTGATGGATTTTCAATTTTGTTTGCTAAACAAGAATTCAATTATATGTTTGAACAACATTTTATCAACAATCTCCTTTAAAAATTTCATTGGTTTAAGCCTTTTGTTATTTTTGTAAAAAATATCACTATAAATGGAGAATTATATTGTTTCGGCACGTAAATACAGACCTGATAGTTTTGAGTCTGTTGTTGGTCAGGATTCTATTACCCAAACTTTAAAAAACTCGATAAAAATAAGTCAGCTTGCACAAGCTTATTTATTTTGCGGACCTCGTGGCGTTGGTAAAACAACTTGTGCACGTATTTTTGCTAAAACTATAAATTGTTCTAACCTCACTGCTGAACACGAAGCCTGCAACGAATGTGAATCTTGCGTTGCTTTTAACAAGCTAAGATCGTTAAATATCCATGAGTTAGATGCTGCCTCAAACAACTCAGTTGACGACATCCGAAACTTAATCGACCAAGTTAGAATACCGCCACAAATTGGCACATATTCGGTCTATATTATTGACGAGGTTCACATGCTCTCTAGTGCGGCATTCAATGCCTTTCTAAAGACTCTCGAAGAACCACCTAAACATGTCATTTTCATTCTGGCTACTACCGAAAAACATAAAATATTACCCACTATTTTGTCGCGTTGTCAAATTTTTGACTTCAACAGAATAAGTGTAGAAGACATAAGATCGAGACTTGAATTCGTTGCAGAACGTGAAAATATTGAAGCCGACCACGATGCTCTACATATAATGGCTCAAAAAGCAGATGGCGCAATGCGTGATGCACTTTCAATATTTGACCAAATTGTTAGTTTTAGTGGAAAGAAAATTACTTATGATTCGACGATAAAAAATCTAAATGTACTCGACTATGAAACTTACTTTAGAATTACTCGCTCTTTTATCGAAGGTAATTTTGTAAGTGCTTTAAAAGAATTTGACGATGTTTTAAAGAAAGGATTTGAAGCCAATTACTTTATTTCTGGACTTGCATCACACTTCAGAGATTTGTTAGTTTGTAAAGATCCTGGAACAATAGAGCTATTGGAAGTTGGCAAAAAAACTAAACAGGATTATTTGGCAAATTCTCAGGTTTGTTCTGTCCCGTTTCTCTTCAAAGCAATAGAATTTGCAAATCAGTGCGACCTAAACTATAAAATTAGCCAAAACAAAAGATTACTTGTCGAAATTGCATTGCTTAACATTTGCAACATTGATAATAAAGTTATTGGGAATGTAGTTTCAATTACAGAACAACAAGTTATAACAGAAAAACCAAAAGCTGTTGAAACAATAACAATCGACAAAGTAGAACCCGCAAAGGAACAAATTACAGCAGTTGTAGAATCAGATAAAACTGAACCTGAATCAAAACCTTCGATAGAAATGCCGAATACTGTATCGGAAACATCTCAATCTACTGCGACTGCAGCTGCCACAAACGAGGCAAATTACAGACAAAGTATTAAAAGCATTTCCTTAAAAGATTTAGCTAAAGCTAACGACGATCCTCAGGTGGCTCAAGAGCCTGGTCAAGTAAAAGTTGACTCTAGCAATCTGGGAAACGAATCATATGACGGTGAAAAGCTAAATTATGTTTGGACAAAATACGCTGAGACTCATATTGAAAACCCACGACTACATACATTTTTAACTAATCATGCACCTAAAAATTCTGAAGGAAACAAACATGTGGTAACCGTTGAAAGTGTTGCTATAAAAACCAAATTAGAATCTTTTATGCACGAAACTATCAAATTCATGAGAAATGGTTTAAACAATAAAGATTTTGAGCTTGTGTATGCGATTGGCGAATCCGAACAGAAAAAAACATTTAAAACTGACGAAGAGAAGCTTCAAGATATGATAAATATTAACCCTGATTTACAGAAACTTCGCGACCAGCTTAATCTAGATTTTGAGTAAGACTTATTGATTGAAAATTACAATAAAATCATTTTTGAACTTACACTTTTATTGTCTTGGCTAACTAGTTTCACAAAATATAGTCCCGAAGCAAAAGAATCACGATTCCATGTTTCTTTAATTTGACCACCTGATAAATATAATTGTTCTATTAACTGTCCAGCAAAGTTATATATTTCAATTCGAGAATTATTTGGGCTAGGATTAAAATTGAAACTAACAGAAGACTCTACAGGATTCGGAAAAATATAAAAATCACTATTTTCATAGGAAAAAAGTTCTGAGTTTGAATTCTGATTAATCTTGAGTTTAATAGCTACAGGCCTATGGTCAGAAATATTTTGCTCATATTCATTCCAGCCATTTGTTAAATAATCGTCTATTTTTTGAGTTTCAATTTTAGAATCCGGATTTTGGAAATCATCAAACAATTCATTTGTAATTAACATATGATCTAGATGTGATGGGTAAGAAGGATATGACCAATTTGTGTTTGTTGATTGAGCTATTTCCATATCTGCAAACATATATAAATTAGGGTAATTTATAAAAGACTTAAAAACATTGTTAATTAACGGATCGGTAATTTCATCATTTAAATCTCCAAGAATAATTACATTTTTAGTTGACATATAATTATCAATGAAGGTTCGCAATAAATTTGAAGCATAATACCTTCTGGTTTCTTCATCACCTGTATCACTATAGTCGATTACCCCGTTACCGCAGCATTTAAAATGATTATTCATCAATATAAACTGCTGATTATCATAATTAAAATCTAATACCAACGGCGACCTAGGAAACGGACTCCAATATTGAGAACTTGTATATATTTCGTAAATACTATTAACTTCTATAATATCAGCTTTATAAATATATGCGAGGCCAGCATAATACTCCGAATAAAAGCTACATTCATATTGAGGTAAGTTACTCATCATTTGTTTAAACAAAACGGTATCTTCAACCTCCTGAAATGCAATAATATCAACATCGAGGGCTCTAATTATATCTGCAACATAGTACGCAGTAGTTTGACCGTTTGTAGGAAAGTATTCAATATTCCAAGTCATTATATCGAGAGTAGAATCGGTACCAAATCTAGGCACTGTAACAACTTGTGAAGACAGTGAAAAAAAACTTAAACAAAATAGGAAAAATATTAATATTGACTTCATTTTAATTAGCATTACGATTCCGAAATAAAAATCAAATATACTAAATATTTACAGCAAATATCAGCAGTATTACTGTTTTATATTTTACGTGTTATGATTAAGAGATTCTACCTATAATTTATTGCTCAAGCAATATTTTGGGGACATATAAAATTTAAAAAACATTTGTAGAATGAACAAAAAAGTGATTACATTTAATAAAGGTGTATCGGCATTACCGTAATCTTATCGCTTAGTCAATGAAATTATACCTAATAAATCTTTTTCATATTCATCTACTATCCTACCCCACTCAAATAACTTATGATACTTTTTAAGATCTGACTCAGGAATTAGATATTTATTTATGAATTTTTCTTGATAAAAATTTAAAATTTTTGCGGCAATATCTTCAACATTTTTAGTCTTAATAAAGTCTCCATTTATTCCAGAATTTATCAAACTTTCGTTATTACTAACACGAGTTGCTATTAGATATTGACCACATGCAAGAGCTTCTAAAGTTGCAATACTCATTCCTTCGTTTAAAGAAGGCAATACCGTTAATGATGCCGATCTATATTCGCCAAGCATTTGAGGTTTGCTAAGCCATGATTTAAAAATTACGATTTTGCTAAGGCTGTTTTCTTTAACATATTTCTCCATTTTTTCTCTCAAATGGCCATCACCAAGAATATGAACTTCAAAGTCAGAAATTTGTGTCTTAAGGATATTTATCGCTTTTAAAAAATTCATCGGATCTTTCTGCTTAACTAGCCGTCCTGGAAATAATATTGTAAATTTATCAGACCTTTGAGAATAATCAGGACTAAAAATTTCGCTATTCCAACCATTATGAATAATTATATTCTTTGAGCTAAAAGTCTTACCCAAAAAAGCATCTATATTCTCCTTCATATCAAAAGACTGAACATAGTTTCTTTCTGATTGCAAACAGATATTTCGTATCCACTGATAAGTAGCGGCATGATACCACATCATTTGCTCTGGCATGAACCAAGGAATATCGTGACCATGAGATATTAAAACGTAAGGTAGTTTATACAATAGTTTCATGCTGTATGCGACTTCGCCACCAGGTAAAGAAAAGTTGGCAAAACAAAGATCGTATTTTTCTTGTTCGAGATGTTTTTTTAGAAATTTTTTTGCGGCAAACATCCACGATAACATCTCTTTTGGATTGGATTGAAATAGTTTTTTCCTTAGACTTTTAAGCCTTATTATCTGTAAATTATTTTCATTAGAAACCTCTGGTTGCCCATCGAACCAAGTCGTTACTACGCTTACTTCATGTCCACGTAACGCAAGGCCTTCGGCAATATTTTGGGTAATTACACCCGCGCCGCCGCCCAATGGTGGATATTCATAATTTAAGATTAGTAAACGCATAGTTTTTTGTTTTGCTCAAAAGTAGAAAAAAAAATAACGCAGGAAAACCCTTCTAGATATTTCTGAGTTTTAATAGTTTCTCAATTTTGGAATTTAACTCCTCTTCGTGAATTGGTTTTGAGATATAATCGGAACAACCTGCCTTTATAGCTTTATCATAGTCTTCACGATATGCGTATGCGGTTTGAGCCAAAATAGGAATTTTTGTGTTAAATTTTCTAATCTCACTGGTCGCAGTAAAACCATCCATATCTGGCATTTTCATATCCATCAATATCAGGTCTATATTACTCTCATTCTCTTTAAAAGAATTAATCGCTTCAATACCATTTTCAACATAAATTATGCTGTAAACTTCATCGTTTAAAATCTCTCTATAATAAAGATAATTTAAAGATTCATCATCTGCAATCAATATACAATACTTTTCTTTCATTTCTAGCAAATAAGTATTCCAAGTGTAAACATACACATTTTATGAATAACTAGCATCACTTTACAAAAATATAATAAGCTTATTAAATATTTTACAATTGGCTGATTACCAATAATATATGTTGCAATTTATACAATAATTGTATTTTTGCAAAAATAATCATAACTTCAAATGTGAAAAAAATCAAGAATAGGAAGCAATTATGTTCAGAATTTTAAAATATTTTTCACAATAAATAATATAAAATCACTATTGTCCGATAAAAAAAAACACGGTTGAAAAGTAATTATATACATTATTCTGTAAAATTAATTTCTAGAAACGCTTAATTTTTGAAAAAGCAATGCGTATTGGTAGAATTTTGCGTTTTTAGTAATTAGACTAAACTACTATTAAACTTTAGTTAATTTATGCATCAATTAATATCATCAAGCTGACATCATAATTTTTTTGATATTCTGTCTAATCATTAGCATTAGCAACAAAACAATGACAGTTATAAAAGCAAAGCCTGGCGTCATTACATTAATTAATACTTGATTAAATTTTTCGTAACCTAACAACATCATACATGAAGAATAATAATTTCTAAATATAGATAGCTGTATTAAAGAAGTTAAAAATGTTACGAT
The DNA here is from genome assembly GCA_038319215.1 of Bacteroidales bacterium. Lineage (GTDB taxonomy): Bacteria > Bacteroidota > Bacteroidia > Bacteroidales > ML635J-15 > Bact-19. The sequence goes on from JBBQCZ010000084.1 coordinate 7,216, forward strand.
AAATAGAATTATGACCATTATTTGATAAGGCAATGATATTTCTTTGAGGGAGTAACCAAGCATTCCAAGTTTACCGATATTTTCGTTATTACGGTGAAGCAATAGTTGAATAGAAATAACCATTAACGAAAAAGCTAAAACAATAATAATGAGTCCGATTATTAATACAATAGTTATAATAATTTTCAAAAATGCCAAAGCTTTACTATTACTAAGTTCAGATTTATTCAAATCATAGTCATGATCTTCAATATACTTAAATAATTCTGGACTTGATGGATCTTTTGCAATAATGATAATACGGCCAGGTCTAGGTGCAGATTCCTCGCCAAAGTTTTCGTTTCCCCATTTAACAAAAGACTCCGGCACCAAAATAGTATTTATTCTTTCCGAAAAGCCGACAATTCTGGTTTCAAACTTTTGTTTTTTACCTTTACCTTGAATCATTATATTGAATTTAACCAAACCCGCACCTTCTTCCGAAACCTGCGGCAAGTTCTGACTCTGAGCAAAGCCAAAATTATACAAATTAAGGTAAGCCTTTGGTAAAATTGCTGGTATAAACTCGTTGTTTTCTTCCCACTTCCAATTTGCAAAATTTACATCAACATACTTATCGGGAACAGCCTCGAAGAACAGATCGGAATAGAAACCTGCTATTGGTCCATCGTTAGATGAAGAAGCACTAATCTTAAAAGAACAACTCGAAAATTCTGCAACATCCTTAACAAAGCTTTGTTTTTTCAAATCGTCAATATCTTTTTCTGAGAAAAGTGGCTTTTTTGCAGTATCACTTTGAATTTGTGCATAAGTATCAGTAATGTTGATTCGCTTATTAATGATTATGTACTCATCTTTCCAGAAACTTTCTTTATCCTCGAAAATTGGTTTAACATCAAGATAGAAAGACAATGCGCCCATTAAAATTGTAAGGCCAAGCATTATCCCTAAGAAAGTACCAGCAATTTGCCCTGGTTTAATATTATTTTTAAGTACCTTCCAAATCATTATACTCGCAGTTTTTTCATTTCTTTTTCAAATTCGGTATTAAGAGAAGTTACAATAATTCCTGAATTTTGCTTATCGGCTTCTTCTTTAATTAGATCCCATGCAATTTGGGTATTAGTGCTATCCAGATGACTAAAGGCTTCGTCCAATAAAATAAACTCAAAACTTTGACATAATGCTCTTATTATTGCCACCCTTTGTCTCTGCCCAAAAGACATTCTACCAGCTTTTCTATTTTCGAATCCCGACAATCCAAGTATTTCCATCATTTGAGTAATACGCTCAATTGTCTGATAATTTTGAATTCTATTTTTAATATTGATATTTTCTATGGCTGTAAGCTCAGGAAAGAGCTGTAATCCTTGAGGTACAATACTTATTGCATTTTTGCGCAACAAAGAATAATCATTTATACTTAATGATTTAGAATCACGGCCATCAATATAAAGCTTACCGGTAAAATCTTTTCTACTACCGAAAATAACATTTACAAACGTTGTTTTACCTTTTCCAGAATCAGCATAAATTAGAGTACGTTCTCTTGGATTAAAAGTGAGATCCCTGCCCCATATCTCAGACTGCAAAATGTCTTTTTCGGGAATTGGAGCAGGGATAACACCGGAAAATTTTATTTCCATAAATTTTTATTCAGTTTCATCAAGTTCTTTGAGCAATGCTTCCCATTCCTCATCTGTCATCTCAGGATAATCACCGTCCATTTCATCAGACCACTCATCATCCTTATAACTACCTCCACCAAACATGTCGAGTCCATTTAAAATAGGACCTTGGAATAATTCAACAATTTTTTCAGCGTTATCCATCAACTTTTTAGTGTCTAGATTCTGAATTGATTCATTAAATCGCATTTTCCATGTATAAGTAATTTCGTCTTTTTGAATATCAAGATGCATGTGGCCGTAGTTCCCAGCAAGATCTATACCTGTAAGTTTTTCAAATTCTTTAATTTCGTCGATTTTTAATTCTTCAACCTGATTAATTACATCTGATGATACCCAAAGGTTTAGTGCTGTACAGTTTTTGTCAAATTCTTTAAAGTCCTTATTTGTTAAAATAGATTCTTTTTTCTCGAGTTTCAAATATTTCTCAAGTAGTCCAAAATTATCATCAGACGCTTCGTTTACAATAAACATCAATACATCCTCATTCCAACCGAAAATCATTCCAGACTCTGGTTCCATATATTGGATTTCATTTTTTGTTTTCATAAACATTGTAACTGGAACACCAAATTCCTCTGCAATTAAATCTATATTCTCTTCAAGCTTTTTCTTGTCAATTGGAATTATAACACCAAATATTATATCCTTTTTATCAACAACTGCAAATGCATAAGATTTTTCACTTAGAAGTATTCCAGTAGCATCAGGATCTTTCATTACTTTTTCGATAAGTTCAGCTGCTTTTTTACTCTGTTTTTCAACTTCTTTTAATCCATCTTTTACATCTTTATTATCCTCAAGTGCTTTTACATCAGCAAACTTAAGAAGTTCTGAACCATCCAATACCATTACAGCAAAAGACTCTTTTGGAATATGTGTTGCTGTATTTTTCGAACAAGATGCAAACAAAATTGCAATCGCCGCCAAAGCAAGCAGTGGAAAGGAAATTTTAAATTTTTTCATTACTTATTGATTTAGGTTAAACATTGCATAAAAATACAAATTTTATTATACACTATTGTGTAAAATTTAAAAAAATATTAAAAAATTTGCAACTCTCTGTGATTAAACACATTAGATTATTGTTCTTTGTTGAAAAAAACTTGATTAAGTATTGGTGAATTAAGCCAAATAGATTATTTTTGTGGCAAGAACAGAGAGAAACATGAAATTATTTTTACTAATTATTGCTTTTGCAATTTTTTCTGCATCTGCTTTTGCGCAGACGATTACCAATGAGGGAGCTAAAATAATTGTTAGCAACGGAACTCATTTAATTTTTAATTCACTAAACAACTCTCAGGCTGGTGGATATTTTTATTATGACACAAATCTTGCTATACCTGGCAATTGGACAAACATTAGTCCTGCAACTTTTAATCAAGGTACAAATGGAACATTAACTTTTAATGGAAATACTCAGCAAATAGTGTCAAGTGGAGGAAGTTCATTTGGAACTCTAATTGTAAACAATTCTTCTGGAAATAACTCCGCCATTCTTTTGGGCGATAATATGGAAATTGCAAATTCTCTTAGTTTAACAAACGGAATTATCTACACAGACAACAACAAACTAGTATTTCAATCTGCTGCAACATCAAATTCTGGTAATGCTAACAGCTTTGTTGATGGTAAACTTGAAAAGGCTGGAGGCGCTGCATTTGTTTTTCCTTGTGGTGATGTAAGTACACAGGACTTTGATGGAAATGGAAACGCTATTTATAAAATATGGTCGCCTATGGAGTCGAAACCAGTGGCAACAACTACCGTAAATGTCGAATACTTTTTTGATTGCACCGGAATGCCCGATTGGTGGGAACATAGCGGTAATATGGACGCAACATTACATCATGTTAGTAATAGAGAATATTGGTTAGTTAGTTCAACCGAAGATTTTACTAATGTAACTTTGCATTGGAACGATAACGACCATTTGTCCCCTTCTGGTATTTGTCAGCATGGGTTTGATTTTGGAAATGAAGCTGATTTTATTCCTGCCGATCTTTCGGTTGCTTACTGGAATGGTAGCATGTGGATGGATGCAGAATTTAACAGCGATCCTCTTCTTACTAATATTAATCATGACCAAGGATTTATTACAAGTCGTTTTTCAATACCTTTTGGAGCAAAGTCCCAGACTTTTATAACTTTGGGTTCTAAAAACGATTTAAACCCACTTCCTGTTGAGCTTATTTCTCTAACTGCCGACTGTAATTCAAATCTGGTAGACATTTATTGGCAAACGGCTTCTGAAATAAACAATGCAGGTTTTATTTTGGAGAGATCGAATGATGCAAAAACTTACTCAAAAATTGGATTCATTGCTGGAGCAGGAAACAGTAATATACTTATAAACTATGCATTTAGTGACATAAACCCCGCAAATGGAAACAACTACTATCGCCTAAAGCAAATAGATAACGACGGTAAGTTTTCTTATTCAAATGTTGTATTAGCTTCATGTAATAACGACAATTCGCTTGAGCCATCTTTTATTGTTTATCCAAACCCTTCGAAAGATTTTATAAATGTATCTGCTGAGAATATGCCAGGAGAAACAACTGTGATAAATATTTATAATGTATTAGGCTCTCTGGTTTGCCAGAAGAAGGAAAATTCTGCATCGGGAAGCGCATTTGCTCAATTCGATTTATCAAACTTGCCTCCAGCAATGTATATGGTTAAGATTATTTCTGCCGACTATGTAGCGACAAAGAAGATTGAGAAACAGTAATTATCCTACAAACTCACAATCTTTTCTCTTTGAGATTTACCATCAGTATAAACTATATTAACGAAATATAGTCCAGACTTTAATCTTATTTCTACCCTACCTGAAGAATTTGGTTTTGCTCTAAAAACACATTTACCTGACACATCAAAGATTTCTACAAATTGAATATTTTCATAAGCAGTAAAAAACAAATCTCCACTAAACGGATTGGGATAAACAGTAGAAATCGTTTTAAGAATATCCACAGTTGAAATATCAATTATACAAGTATCAAATGTCATTTGCCCAAGGCTATATCTATCTTTTGCAGGAATTGAATTTTGATTTATTATTGCCGGATATCCTATCGGAGCCCATGCAAAATCATTGTTAAAATAACATGGAGCTTCGGTTCTATAAAGTGAGATTGTTTCGATACTTGTTGTAGATGCAGGATTACAGCTTCCTTTAACATTATTTCCCCAGCTAAAATTTCCTTGTCCCGAAATTGAGAAATTACCTAACAAAAATCCAGAATTAGTTATCTCGTTTCCCACAAAATTTGATGAGTCTGTAGGAGGATTAAAATTCATTACCATGCCATATTTTTCCAATCTATTTCTAAAATATGTATTAAACGGACCGTTTATATCGTGCGAATCGTCAATAATTCCATTCTGTGCTATGTTACCCTCAAATAGATTGCAATAAGCATAGTTTCCATGTAGAACCAAGTCGCCAGCCGATGCCGCAGGAAGATAATCCTCGGTCCAATATGCATCAAATGAATAATTGTATGAGCCCACATTGCCATTTGCACCAGATTGCATAAGTATAGAATGTCGTAAGTGTTCAAAAATATTATTTTCCACCAAACATTCGCCTGACGATGCCGAAATTTCAGTTCCATATCCTTGACCTCCTCCACCATAAGCAAATGCATGATGAATATAACAACCAGAAACCGTAATATTTGTAGAATTCGAAATGCTTATATGTGCAAAATTGCAATTATAACTCTCAATAGCTCTTATATGACAATTATACGCATAATTCATAGAGATATTTGATGTTTGGCCTACACTTGCATCAAGTCGTTCTATTTTCAAACCAGCAATTAAAATATCTTTTACTGGATTAATTTTCTTAACTAAAGGATTTTGATCTACAGGAAAACTATGTCTAAGACCAGATTCGAAAAAAATAGTATCTGAACTTATCGATTTAACCCTTATAATCTGTGCCATGCACGACATTGCCCAATCGGAAAACATATAGTTAGCTCCATCCATGCTTAATCTTAATAAATCGTCAACTTCATATCCATGTAATTCGCTTTCAAGAATAATATAGTCATCTCCTTTTACAGCCTTAGTTACATTAAATAATTCTGTTGAAATTGTGCCATTAAAAACAATCAAATCAGAAACACCACCCAAGTTAAACTTTAAAATTGTACTGCCGTAGCCAGCTCCATAAATAGTAATTCCAGAAGGCAAATTAATTGTTTGATTAAAAAGAAATTCACCTGCTGGAATATTAATTTTCCCATATTCACCAGCAAATGAGAGTAGTGCCTGTGCAAAAGCCTCATCATCAGCAATGCCATCATTTGCAATTGCTCCAAAATCCATAATATTTACTTCAGAAAGATTATTCCCGATTGGATAATTAATACCAGCATTAGACCAGTTTACCAATCTCCATTCAGGAATTTGAGCAGTTATAACCAAAGTTAAAAAGCTAAACAGAAGTAAAGTACAGACTTTTTTCATATCAAAAGATTTTACCAAAAAATAAACAACACAACAAGCTTAAGAATTCTTAAGCAAAAATCTGTTATACGAGAAGTTTATTAATTAGTTCGGAAAGATAATCAGATTAGCAAAGTAGATTACACTGCAACTATCTTGTTTTTGATAGCGAACATTACTAAACTAGCCGTGTTTTTAGTATCTGTTTTTTCTAAAATATTAGCTCTATGTTTTTCGACTGTTCTTTTACTTAGAAATAGTTTTTCGCCAATTTCGAGATTTGACAAGCCTTGACAAATAAGAGCAATAATTTCTATTTCACGCGATGACAAGTCGAGTATTTCTGCTGGGCTATCGTCTGTATTTTTTATATTCCTTAATAGGTTTTGTAGTAATTCCTGACTAAAATAGTTTTTCCCTTCAATAACAGAACACAATGCAGCATACACCTCATCAATATCAGAATCTTTCAGTAAGAAGCCACAAACGCCAGCTTCTACCATTTTATAATAATAATCTTCATCTCCATACATTGATAGAGTAATAATTTTCAAATCTGGAAACTTTAGCAATGCTTTTTGAGCAGCCTCAATCCCATTCATCTCAGGCATATCAATATCGAGTAAAACAACATCAATAGGCAAAACATCTATTGTGTTTAAAAACTCTAAACCATTTGCAGCTTCGGCAACAACCTTAAAATCTTTGAATGAATTAAGTAAGAGCTTTAATCCGTTACGAAATAAAGCATGATCGTCAACTATCATTACATTATGCACGCTATTCTTTGTCATCATTTGTAAATGGTATTTTAATCATTACATCTGTACCTTTTCCAGTTAGGCTCTTAATATCAACATTCCCTTTTAGTGAATTTATTCTGCTGTAAATATTGTAAAGACCTGTTCCTTTCTCTTGAGGTTTAAACATATTATCTAGTTCAAAGCCAGTTCCATCATCTTTATAGTTCAAACTCACAGAATAAATATCGTAATACAAATCTATACTAATATTTTGTGCATTAGCATGTTTTACTGTATTATTTATCAACTCACAAATAACTCTATATAAAACAGATTCTGTATTTTGCTCAAGCCTTAATTGCTTAAGGTTTGAACGATATTCGATACGAATACTACCTGTTGCATTTATCTTTTGCAAAAAATTACTAATTGCCTTATCAAGTCCAAAATTATCTAAAACATGAGGACTAAGATTGTTTGAAATGTCTTTAATACTCTTTATTGACTCTAAAACTACATTATCAAGATTCAAAAGAATTTCTCGATAATGTGGAGAATTGTCCTGTTTTTTCAATGCCGACAACGACATTTTTATTGTAGATAGCAATGGTCCCAAACCATCATGTAAATCTTTCGCAAGACGTTTTCTCTCATTGTCTTCTGCTTGAATCATAACAGAAAGAAATCTCTTTTCGCTAGCACGCGTATCTCTTTCTATTTTAGCCATGTAAACAAATATCTTACGAATGAGAATAAGTCCTATCGCAAAAAATGTTGCCGAAGCTACTCCTAACCAAATGTATAAAAGTCGATAGTATCGAGGTTCAACATCAAAATAAAACGGTAATGCTTCCAAAACCATTCTCATAAGTAAAGCTGCGAAACCAAGACTAATAAAAACCCACGACAAGTTATACTTAGTCTTTTTTGTTAGTTTCAATGAAACTATTGCAGCAATAATCTGAAAAATGATTGTAATAAATAAAACAATTTTTAATACCATATCAGAAATTTGTTAAGATACGCAAAGATAAATAAATATATCAAAAAAAAAGCCCCGAAAAACGCGGAGCTTTAGTATTACTTTAAAAATCCTTAAGAATTTTGTTTTTCAAAATCATTCATTGCTAGAACTAAAGCCTGAACGTCTTCCATGGTACAAGCATTGTATGTAGATGCTCTAAAACCACCAACCGAGCGATGGCCTTTTAGTCCAACACAACTTCTTGAAGAAGCAAATTTTACGAAATCTTCTTCTAGGTGTTTGTATTTTTCTTCCAAAACAAATACAATATTCATTCTAGAACGATCTTCTTTTACAACTGGGCTTCTAAACATTTTACTACTATCAATTGCGCCATAAAGCAAGTTTGCTCTATCGTCAGCAAGTTTATCCATAGCAGTTAATCCACCCATTTCTTTAACCCACAATAAAGTTTCGCGCAATGCAAATATATTAACACAAGGAGGAGTGTTGTACATTGAGCCACCATCAACATGAGTTTGATATTTTAACATAGTAGGAATTGGTCTGTCAGCAAGTTTTTCGAGCATATCGTTACGGATAATTACGAAAGTAACTCCTGCAGGTCCCATATTTTTCTGAGCACCACCATAAATCATTGCATATTTTTTAACATCTACTGGGCGACTTAAAATGTCTGAAGACATATCAGCAATAAGAGGAGCTGTAAAAGTCCAATCTTCGTGAATTTCTGTTCCACGAATTGTATTATTAGTTGTGATATGAACAAAATCAACATCAGCAGGAACATCAAGATTTTTTGGAATATAAGTAAAATCTTTATCTTTTGATGAAACCTCAATTACCTCGCCCCAAAGTTTTGCTTCTTTTATTGCAGAAGTTGACCATGTGCCTGTATTCAAATAAAATGCTTTAGTTTTAAGGAAGTTATAAGGAATCATGCAAAATTGCATACTTGCACCGCCTCCCAAGAACATAATAGAATAATTTTCAGGAATATCGAGAATTTCTCTCATCAAATCAACAGTATTGGCCATTACTGCTTCAAAATCTTTACCTCGATGTGAGACTTCTAAAATTGACTGGCCTGAATTATTAAACTCAATTATTGCTTTTGAAGTATTCTCCAAAGTTCTGTCTGATAATTTACATGGACCTGCATTAAAAATGTGCTTTCTCATAATGATATATTTTAATAATTTAAATTGATTTCCGAAGCAAATGTAATAAACATATTTTACATAGCTAAAAATACTTTAATGATTTAAAACATATATGCTAGAGTAACAAAAACCAACATTTATCTTTGTATAATCAGCAACTCAAGTGTTTAGCGGGGTTCTATAAATAAATTTAGAACATGTATCAGTTAACTGTTAAGATAATAACAGGAGTTTTTAAGGCCTTAAAGCAATTTATTTTTTAATTCTTCGTTAATTTTCTTATATTTGTTCTATAAAATTATTTATTGTGAAATTAAGATTATTACTCTTTTCTTTAATAGTTTGCTTTGTTGCAACCTTTAGTTTTGCCCAAAATGGAAACAGTCCTGGAACTACCCGACC
>JBBQCZ010000085.1:0-16410 GCA_038319215.1 Bacteroidales bacterium
TATTTGAGAATGGAAAATTTGTTGGCAACGAACCTATTGTGCCAGAAGAACCAGAAGTAATGAAATTTAATATAGAAGAATCCTCAACCGACGAGGAAGATGACTCTGATTAGTACTATAAATATAGTGGAAATTCCAATAGACATGGAAAAAATGTCTTTAATTTGCTCAATCAACACAATTTGGATATCCCTTATATTATTAGAATGAAAACTAATTATATTCTCCTCGCGCCCCTTCAGGGCTTGTAATTCGTAGTCGTTGCAAACACGCAAAAGGCGGTACCTTTTGCTTTGTCTCACGCCCCTTCAGGGCTAACAAAAAATTGAATTTAAAAATTAGTCTCGATTGATATTAATTACGATATTCCGGCACCATTTTTTATAGCTAATGATTTTTGTTGTAAAATCTAACTAATTGTTAATTTGCTCAATCAACACAACTTTGAACCTTTGTAGATTTTTTATTCGTAGCCCTGAAAGGGCGAGAGTACTGAGCCAGATGCTCCGCATCTGGCTAATATGAAAAAAATAATTTGAAGCCCTGAAAGGGCGAAAGAACAAAAATTATTTTATTAACAAAATATTTATTATTTTTAGGAAACAAAATACTAAAACTATGCCTCAATCTTTATCAAAAGTTATTTTGCATATAACATTTAGTACTAAGAATCGCCAGAAATTAATTGACGAAAAGGTACAACCTCGACTTTGGGAATACATTGCAGGGATTTGTAGAGCACTTGATTGTAATCCAATTATGGTTGGTGGTTATGTCGATCACGCACATGTATTGTGTTTTTTGTCAAGGAAAATAACTATTAGTGAGCTTTTGGAAGAGATTAAAAAGAATTCATCTAAATGGATAAAAACTGTTGATTTAAAATATTTGAACTTTTATTGGCAAGGTGGATATGGTGCTTTTTCTGTTTATTATAAAGATGCCGATGTCGTGATTAAATATATTGAAAATCAAAAAGAGCACCATTCAAAAAAGAGTTTTGAGGACGAGTTTAGGCAATTGTGTATAGAGAATGGTTTGGATTTCGATGAAAGATATGTTTGGGATTAACTCGCGCCCCTTCAGTGCTTGTAATTCGTAGTCGTTGCAAGCACGCAAAAGACGATACCTTTTGCTTTGTCTCACGCCCATTCAGGGCTAACAAAAAATTGTATTTAAAAATTAGTCTCGATTGATATTAATTACGATATTCCGGCACCATTTTTCATAGCTAATGATTTTTGTTGTAAAATCTAACTAATTGTTAATTTGCTCAATAGCCCTGGTATGTGCGTGTCGAAGGGCCGTCCTCCGTCTCCCCACTTCCACAATAATTAATTCACAACTTTTTTTTCCCCTTCTAGTTTCTATCTTCGCTCTTTTTCTATCTTTGTAAAAAAAACACACAGAATGAAACTGCACACTTCAGGATTAGTAAAAAGCTATGGAAAACGAACAGTTGTAAAAGGTGTAAGCGTTGAGGTTAATCAAGGTGAAATTGTTGGACTACTTGGGCCTAACGGAGCGGGTAAAACTACGACCTTTTATATGATAGTTGGTTTAATAAAGCCAAATGAAGGTAAGATTTATCTGGACGACCTTGATATTACCAAAGAACCAATTTATAAACGTGCACGAAAAGGCATTGGATATCTAGCTCAAGAGGAATCTATTTTTCAACAAATGTCGGTTCAGGATAATATAAAAGCTATTCTTGAAATGACGAAATTGAGCAAAACTGAACAATTAAAAAAGACTTCTACCTTGTTGGAAGAGTTTGGACTAACGCACATTCGTAAAAGCAAAGGCTTTCAGTTGTCTGGTGGAGAAAGAAGAAGAACTGAAATTGCGCGCGCATTAGCGATAGATCCATATTTTATTTTGTTAGATGAACCTTTTGCTGGTGTTGATCCAATTGCAGTAGAAGACATTCAAAAAATTGTGCGCCATCTAAAAGAAAGAAATATTGGTGTTTTAATAACCGACCACAATGTTCACGAAACACTTACAATAACAGACCGTGCATATCTTCTTTTTGAAGGAAATATTCTTAAAAGCGGCACAGCAGAAGAGTTATCTGAAGACGAGCAAGTAAGGAAATTGTACTTAGGCGAAAATTTTGAATTAAGACGATAATCGGAATAATTCTTAAACATAAAAATAATCTGCAATTAGATTTATTCTTTTACTAATTTTGCAATCGTTTTCAATCAAACTTTAAAATGAAAGAAATTTTCAAGCCAAAGTTTTTCAGTGTTTTGAAAGATGGCTACACAAAAAAACAATTTTCAAAAGATTTATTTGCAGGAATAATAGTTGGGATAGTTGCGCTACCACTTGCGATTGCATTTGCTGTTGCATCAGGAGTTTCCCCAGAAAAAGGTATAATCACAGCAGTTATTGCTGGTTTTATCATTTCATTTCTTGGTGGTAGTAGAGTGCAAATTGGTGGGCCGACAGGCGCTTTTATAATTATAGTTTATGGTATTGTCGCCACATACGGCGTTGGCGGATTAATGATTTCAACGATTTTAGCTGGTATTATGCTTATTGCATTCGGGCTACTAAGACTCGGTTCTCTATTAAAATACATTCCCCACCCACTCATTGTAGGATTTACAAGTGGAATTGCTCTGATAATTTTTTCAACTCAAATAAAAGATGCTTTCGGATTACAAATAGATTCGATTCCGGCAGATTTTATCGGGAAATGGGGCACTTATTTTCATTCATTTACTAGTGTAAATTATATTGCACTAATTATTACTATTGCTACTATTCTGATTAGCATTTTCTTTAATAAAATCACAAATAAAATTCCTGGCACATTCGTAGCAATTATTTTTGCAACTGCAGCAGTCGCAATTTTTAAACTTCCTGTAACAACTATTGAAACTTTATTTGGCAATATTTCAGGTAAAATATCATTAGAAATTCCAGCAATTGACTGGAGTAATATTAGTTATTACTTTGCTCCAGCCCTTACCATTGCATTATTAGGAGCAATTGAATCCTTATTATCCGCGGTTGTAGCAGATGGAATGATAGGAAGTAATCACCGAAGTAACACAGAATTAATTGCTCAAGGGATTGCAAATATAGTAACTCCTTTCTTTGGCGGCATACCTGCAACAGGTGCTATTGCTAGAACGGCAACTAATATTAAAAACGGAGGTAGAACTCCAGTAGCAGGAATAGTTCATGCAATAACCTTATTACTTATTCTGCTGTTTTTTGGAAAATATGCGAAGTTGATTCCCATGTCCTGTTTAGCTGGGATTCTAATTTTAGTTTCATATAACATGAGCGAATGGCGGTCGTTCAGATCTATATTAAGAGGTTCGGCATTCGACATAATAATACTTCTTACAACTTTTATTTTAACTGTTTTAGTTGACCTTACCGTTGCTATTCAAATTGGAATTATTCTTTCTGCAATACTATTTATGAAACGCATGGCTGACAATGGACAAGCAATTTTGAAAGATAAAGATTCTGAAATCATTGAAAACTACGGTTATCTTCCCAAAGAAATAGAGATTTACGAAATCAGTGGCCCATTCTTTTTTGGGGCAGCAAAACACTATAGCGAAGTACTTAAAGGACGACCATCATCTACAAAGATATTGATTATCCGAATGAGATATGTGCCTTTTATTGACGCAACTGGAATTCACAATTTTAAAGAAGCAATAATTGACCTTAAAGGAAGTGGTAAAAAGATTTTTATTTCAGGTGTTCAACCCGGAGTAAGAAAAGAACTGGAAAAAGCCAGAATTGCTTTTTTAATAGGGAAAGCAAATATATGCGACAACTTTGAAGAGGCTCTAACAAAGGCAAAAGCAGAAATAAATAAAATATAACACACACACAATCTGAAAAGCAGTAACAGTAAGTTATGAAAGGCCTTTACACAATTCTTCTATTGGTCTTATCCAATACTTTTATGACCTTTGCGTGGTATGGTCATTTGAAGTTTAAAGAAATGCCTTGGTTCGCAAAACTATCATTATTTGGTATTGTTTTGTTAAGTTGGGGAATCGCTTTATTTGAGTATTTTTTTCAGGTTCCGGCAAACAGATTGGGATACAAAGGAAACGGTGGACCATTTTCTCTAGTTGAGTTAAAGGTAATTCAAGAAGTTATTACTTTAATCGTATTCGTTATTTTTTCTTTGGTGTTTTTTAAAACCGAACAATTAAGAACAAATCATATTATTGGATTTGCATTTCTAATCTTAGCTGTTTATTTTATTTTTAAAAAATAAGCACCAAATCATTCATTTTATTTCTTGAATCAGCATTTATTCTACATCGCTGTTGTTTACTCCCGAATTTATCGAAAATAAGAGAATTACTGAGTATAGCGTGGTGTAAAATTCCTTCGTTTTTGTAACCTATGTTTCTAAGTCGAAAGATGAAAGGTTTAATTTATTTAACATTCCATCGTCCGTTATTCCGTTGAATAAAGACATTGGGACATAAATAAAAATATATAGAATCATAAAAACACAGCATAGATTTAAAGCGTATTGAGCTTTTTTTTGTTCAGGCTTGCAGTTATTCCATAGTATTTATAACCAATGCCTATCTTCTTTTTAAATCCACATAAGTTGGTAAATGGTCGCTAAATCCACCATGAAATTTAAAACCAATGTAAGTTCTATTTGGTCTTTCGCCAGTAAATTTATCATCGGGTTCCATTAGAAAAGCTGCCTTAAAAACATGAGCATCATCAGGAGTGGTATAAATACTACCAACAGTATCAAGCAATGCTCCCGAAACAACTATCTGGTCTAATACTCCCCACTGTCCATTATATTTATGAGTTCCTTCCTTTTTAACTTCCTGAAGATAATAAGATAAATTATATAGTTTATCAGATTTAATATTATCAAACTCTGTATTTGCTTTAAGAGACTCTATCAAGCTTCTATCGGTAGGGTAATCATTTAGATCGCCCATGATAATAATGTTTGCCTGCGGATTTACATTTAAAACAGAATCGGTATGTTTATTAACTAGTTTTGCAACAAACATACGTTTATCTTCGGTTTCCATTTGTCCTCCCCAACGTGAAGGCCAATGGTTAACATAAACATGCAATGTATCTCCCATATCGGTAACCCCTTGCACATATAAGATGTCTCTTGTTGTTCCAGAACCTATACTTGCTGGCAAAACCACTCTAATTGCACGCTTAGTTATTGGAGTAAAATAATTAGAACGATAAAGCAAAGCAACATCAATACCTCTAGCATCTGGAGATTCATAATGAATAACTTTATAGTCGGTTTTGTAAAGTGGAGTATAATTCAATAAATCATCCAAAACCTTTTGACTTTCCACTTCGCTTAGACCCACAAGTTTAGGCAAGTCCCATTCACCTAGAGCTACAATAACTTTATAAATATTGCTTAACTTTTGTTTGTATCTAAACTCCGACCAATAGCGAGTTCCTTCAGGTAAAAATTCATTATCATTTTTTTCTGGATCATCCTCGGTATCAAATAAATTCTCAGTATTATAAAACATAATACGATAAGCAGTATTTGTAAATTCTGGATTCAATTTTTTCTCTTCTTCAGCAGATTTTTTCCCATTAAAACAGGAAACAAATGTGAAAATAAACGATAAGCATATAATGCTATAAGCAATTTTTTTCATACTTCAATTTTGCCAAATTTACAAAATTAATATGCTAATAACACAAAATTAATAAAATTTATGAAAAAATGGTACAAACTGAAACCCTAATAACTATTCCTGTATTTCGAAAGCACCCAAATCGGGTTTTCCGTCTGCTAATCTACTGTTTCCATTTTGATCAAGAGGCACAAGATTGCCAATACTCAATTTACCCACATCTTTGGCAGAAGAAGTTGTTGAAGAAGATGTGTCAAGCTGATAATCATAAGGTGCAATCGTTTCAACGAATTTTGGATTTTCGTTAAATATATTATCAATAAAAAAATCTGACCCTTCAAGCTCAGAAGGAGTTTTATATTTAATGAGACAGTTGTCGAAACGGAAATTAGCCATTGCTCCTGTTGCAAAGTCTAGTTCCAGCTCATCTTCGCGTGAACCATAAATTATACAATTTGCAAAATAGGCATTTGTAAGATCTCGATATGAAACTTGCGTATTCCCATTCCCATCAGTATAGCCATAATAGTTATTTAAAACTAGTTGTGGAGTTTGACGATTCCCAACCCAGTAATTCGCTAATGTGCAATGAATAAATGAATAATCTCCACCTATAATTAATGCCACATTGTATTGTCCACTATTTGCAAAAACACAATTTTGCGCTTCTATTTTGGCTCCTAATGCATATAGTCCAACAATTTTTGAATTTTCTATATTTGTATTTTTTAGTTTTACAGTTGGCACGCCTGGCGTAACGCATGAATCGACTTGTAATCCTATTATTCCATTTTTAATATCTGTATTATATATTTCATTATTTTTTGATCCAGCCAACAAATGAATTCCTCCAAATATTCCGGTTGTATTACCATAATCATCTTGCAAAAAAGCACCCCACTGTCCAGCTATTTCTTCATAATACGATTCGAGTCTATCCCCTGTAAATAATACTCTGTTTGAAACTTCCCCCTGCACTTTCATCGTACCACTGACAAATAAAGAAGAACCTCGATGAAAATATACTTTGGTGCCAGCTAATACAGTCAATGTAACATTTTCTTCAACTAAAGCAGAGTTATAAATCAATACTGGTTTACTTGGAGACCAAGTTGTATCATTTGTAATATACTGACTATTAATTAGAGTAATATCTTGTCCAAAAGAGATTAGTTTAACATCCTGCCTGTTACCATTCGAGATAAAAACTACAGAATCTTGTTCAATCATTTCATCTCTTCCTGGGTCAATTGTAACTTCAACAAAAATAAAGATTGAATCTCCGGGAGCCAATTCAACATCCTCAATACTATTTGTGGAATAACCGTCAATATTAAGTCGATACGCAGAATTTTCTTCTTTAGCCAGAAATAATCTATCAATTTTTATAGTTTTTGATTTATTAGAATTTTTAACTGTGAAGTAATTTGTTGCACTTCCGGCAGTACTAAAAACAGTGTCGAATTGTACAGTATCAGTCGAGAAAACTAATTTATCTGCAGGGTCTGTAGTAAAGGAGTTCTTTTGACAAGCATTTATAAAAAACAAGGAAAAGAAACATAGAATTATGACAGTAAATATTGCAATTTTCTTAATCATCAGTACAATTTTAAATCTATAAACGCAAATTGGGCTTGGATATTACATCACCAAGCCCAAAAATTGCTTTATCTTATAAGAGTGACAGTACCACTCTCCTCATGAGGTTTACCAATGAAATCGCTAAAATTACAATACCATCTATACATGCCATTAGTTAAAACAGGGTCGCCTTTGTTTACATCTCCATTGTGCGATCCATCCCATGCCATTCTGTAAGGGTTATTCTCATCAAAAACATCAGTTTCAAAAACCTTACTTCCAAAACGATCATAAATAACCAAATAGAATTCTGATTTATCAATACCATGTCCAATCACATAGAAAAGGTCATTTATTCCATCGCCGTTAGGTGTAAATGCATCAGGAGCATAGAAAGAGAACTCATCATGCACTCTTACTTTTTTATAAGCAGTATCAAGACATTCATATTGATTCTTGGCAACCATCATAATATCGTATTCACCAACCTCTTTATATGTATGCATTTGCAACGCACTACTCCACATACTTGTAAAACCATCACCAAAATCCCAGAAATATTCGACCCCACCATCAGTATAATTATTAAACTCGACCAATGCATTTAAAACAGAGAGCAATTCTGGTGTTGCAGCAAACTCTGCTCTTGGCATTGGGTAAAGATAAATTAAATTGTTATATGTGCGTGTTCGCTCACAACCATATTCTGACCAAGAAGACAATGAAACATTATAAGTGCCACTAGTTGTGTAAGTGTGCTGCGGATTTTTTTGTGCCGAGAAGCCACCATCACCAAAGTCCCATAAATATGTTTGACCGACATCCGGAGTTGTCTCAGTAAATTGGAACAATGAAGGAGGACAAGCCGCAGTATGATCTGCAAAGAAAGCTACTGTAGGCTGAGGATGTACGTTAACATAAATAGAGTCATAATCTTCTGGCGAACCACAATTATCTGAAACGGTAAAATAGTAGTATCCTGTTTGCTGAGGATAGAAAATTTTAGGCATATTAACAATCCCATTATCAATCATATCGATTGTATATGGTCCACCATTTCCACCAATTACCTCCATTTCGATATAAATACTTTCTCCAATACAAATATCTTGAGGCGATGAAGTTGTTGCCAAAATATGAATTACTGGATTTACATTTACTGTAATATTCTTTACAGGTCCGAAGCAACCTTTAAAATCGGTAACGACAAGCTGATAAGAAGTAGTAGTAACAGGATTTACAGTTAAAGATTCGCCATAATTAGTAGAACCATCGCTACCAATCCATACAAATTCGTAAGGACCAAGACCTCCAGTCGCATGTGCAAAAGTTGTAAATGTTTCGCCAATACAAATGGTTCCTCCCCACGGATTTGTTACATAAACTGCCTCGGGTTGATCTACAAATGCGGTTCCGATATGCTTACATCCGTTAGCATCGGTAACAGTAACATTATGAAAACCGAAACCGAGAGCAACAGAATCCAAGGTTTGACCATCGGTCCACTGATATTGATAAAAATCACCAGATCCGGTATTGAAAGGAACCCCACCAATAACATCTACTTCGCCGTAGCCGTTATGGTAACCATAACATGATGCTGGACCTGACATTAAAGTTAAATAAACAGTGTCTGGCTCGGTTATCTCAAATGCTGCTGAACCAGTACAGCCATATAAATCTGTTAATGTTACCGCATAATTGCCTGCACATAAATTTTCCAAATAGTCTGTTGTGCTCGACCATGTATAAATAAAAGGAGGAATACCACCAGTAATGTCTAATACTGCTTTTCCATTACAAACACCGTGACAAAGTAAATTGGAAGCAATAACATCGATAATAATAGGCTGGCTCACAATTACAGTGCTTGCCTGCGCTGTGAAGGTACACAAATTATCATCCCAAACTGTAACTGTATATTGAGTTGTATTTGGCGGACTAACAGTTCTGTCTGCAGAATTCATTGTAGGAACATCGCTCCACGAATATAAATATGGTGCAACACCACCAGTAACACTAACATGTATATCTGCCTGTTCACCAAAACAAATACCCTGATTTGGAGTAATCGCATAAAAGAATTGTGGTGGTTCTGAAATAAGAACTGAAGAATAGCCAGTACATCCGTTTAAGTCTGTAACAGTAACACCATAATTCCCAGCTCCTAAATCATAAATTGTTTGATTGTTTATCCAAGTTGTCCAGTTGTATGTGTAAGGCAAAACACCTCCACTAGCAACAGCTGTAGCAGTTCCATCCACAAGACCATGGCAAGAAATATTTTCAGAATCAATATTAACACTAACACCTGGAACTTGGGTTACGGTAAAGCATCTTACATCTTGACAACCACTAACCAAATCTGTAACAGTAAGGCAGAAATTACCTGGAGCAAGAATAATGATACCAGGGCTAATCGCGCCAGTTGACCACTCGAACATGTAATTTCCACTACCTGTAATTGCATTAAACTGAGCGCTCCCTGTGCTTCCAGCACAAATTGTAGGAGTGAAATTTACGCTAAAATCAAAATCTGCATCAACAATAACGACATTGTCGGTATCAATACAAGTTCCGTATGTAGCAGTACAAATATAGTTTGCGGGAAGACTAGCAACAATACTTTGAGTATTCTGAACAGGACTAGTGTTCCATGAGAAACTTACACTGCCAGGATTTGCACCCATAACATTTGCAGTTAAAGTAACTGGTCCAGCACAAGGATTTCCTGTAGTTGTAACAGATACAACAAAATTTGCAGCAGCTCCAATTGTAAAATTTATTATAGTATCGCCGCAAGCAGCATCATTATCAGTAACAGTAACAGTATAGTTTCCTGCAGCTAAATTTGATGCAGTAAGACCTGTTAATGCAGAAGAACTCCATGCAATTGTTGGAGTACCACCGCATGAAGAATTTATTGTAACAGTTGCTGAACCTTGTTGTCCACAACCTGCATCAATAGTTGTTAGAGTAACGCCTAATTCTGCAGGATCGGGCTCTAAAAATGAAGCCGCAATACCAAAAGTACAAAGAGAAGTTCCAGCTTCGTAGCTAAATCCATCCATAGCTAAGACGTACATTCCAGGAGCTAGATTTTCAGAATAATTAACAGTTCCAACACCTTGCCTACAATTCCAATATGTGGTATTATTTGCTGGAGTGCTTAATGGGCTTCCTCCAATACCATTACAGTCAACACCATTCCATGAATAAACAGCAAACTGAATTTCCGGAGCTGAAGGAACCAAACCTTGTACATCATTTGCCCAACAAGTACCAAATTCAATATCAATAGTAACAGGTTGAGGGTCTCCTGCAAGAACTTCGAAGGAATAAAAAACAACGTTATCAGTTGAAGACCAACCGCAATCTTCTGGAGCTAATACTGTTCCAGCAGGTGCTAAAATATTACAACCGGCATCAGACAATGTTGGAGGATTTGAACAATCAGATTCAGGTAAAGAAGTAAGTACAGATGCCGCAAAAAACATTGAAGTAACATCATTATCCTCTTCCCATAATCTCACATAAATAGTTTCACCAGGAATCAAACCAGCAATAAGTTCCCATCTAATTTCAGCATTTTGCATCAGAGCATCTGGAGCGCTAAAACAATTCAACAATGTTAATGCACCGCAGTTGCCGCGATAAACAGCCATACCCGGGCCGCATGCCGGAGCACCAGGAAGTAGTGGCGGAAATGCTGGGCTTGCAGGTGGAGCATCAAAGGCATGAAATGCCATTTCGGTAACTCCTACAGGAACTACAAAACTATACCACATATCGTTTGTTGCTGCATTAAAACTTCCGCAAGTTGGTGCAGGAAGATTTACTGATGGCACCGCACCGTCAAAATCTACATTGGTAAATGCCATATCTCCGCAAGTACCATAAACGTCAATTGGGATTGCAGTTGCGGCGCCACAATTAGCCTGCCCCTTTAACTGCAATACACTCAACGAGAGAAAAATAAAAAGTAAACTAAAAAAAACTGCTTTCATATCTTCTATGTGTTTTTCTGCTATTAATTCAGCAAATTTAAAAAAATCATTTTAAAATCACCCGAAATTCCTATAAAATTATTATCGTTTATACTAATAATATTAAAATACGGATATTTCTTTGGATTAAAGACTAAAAAAACGGCTTTTGGTTGTCTTACATACAGATTTTTTTGCAAAAATCTTGGCTTAGGAAAAAACTCTTTAAATATTGAAAAGTTTACACAGAGCCAAAATATAGCATATTGGTCAATTATTTCAATCTGTTATTTCGCTAAGCTCGAGCCATCTCATTTCTTTTTCTTCAAGCAAAGCAAGTAAATCGGAGTATTCGTGTGATTTTTGAATTAAATCATCATGGCTTAATTCGCCAGAATTCAATAGCCCTTCGAGTTCAGATTTTTTTAAATTTAATTTGGAAATTTCTTTTTCAAGATTTTCAAATTCAAATTTCTCATTAAAACTCATTTTTTTAGGTTTGCCTAGCTCTTTTGCTGCTTGAGCATCTTGCTTTTTAGGCTTTGGATTTTCGGCATTTGCAGATTTTTGGGCATCTGCTTCAGTTTGAAATAGCTCTGAGTTTCGATATTGAGTGTAATTGCCAGGGAAATCGGTAATTTTTCCATTTCCGCCAAAAACGAAAACATGATCAACAATTTTATCCATGAAAAACCTATCGTGCGTAACTATAATAACACAAGCATCAATCATAGCTAGGTATTCCTCTAGGACTTGCAGTGTCATAATGTCGAGATCATTTGTAGGCTCATCCATAATAAGCACGTTTGGCTGAGTCATTAGAATTGTACAAAGGTACAATCTTCGTTTTTCGCCACCACTTAACTTTCGAACAAAAGTGTATTGCATATCTGGCGAAAAAAGAAAATACTGCAAAAATCCAGAAGCGCTGAAAGTCTTGCCATTCTTCATTTTTACAGTTTCGGCAATACTTTTCACAATATCTATAGGTTTAGAATCCTCATCAAACACAATTCCGTCTTGGTTATAATATGCAATTTTCACAGTGCTACCAGTCTCAATTCGCCCTTTATCTGCTTTTAATTTTCCAGTTAAAATATTTAGTAGTGTAGTTTTTCCACTCCCATTATTGCCAACAATTCCAATTTTTTCATTTCGAGCAAGTTTGTACGAGAAATCATCTATTAAGCATTGATCATCGAAAGATTTTGAGATATTGTAAATATCAATAATTTTTTTACCAAGACGTTCTGTTGCAATACCAAGCTCAAGTCTAGTATCGTCAATTTTTTGTGATGCTTTTGTTTTCACATTTTCAAATTCATCGACTCGAAATTTAGATTTATGAGTTCTTGCTTTTGGCATCCGGCGAATCCATTCTTGTTCAGTCCGCATCAAGTTTTGAGCTCTTTCGATATTTGCTTGAAGGTTATCAATTCTTTCAGCTCTTTTCTCAACAAAATATGTATAATTCCCTTGATAAGTAAAAATCTGTCCAGAATCCATTTCAAGAATTACATTACAAACTCTATCAAGAAAATACCTATCATGAGTAACCATAAAAATTGTCATTCCCGATTTGTCGAGATACTCCTCAAGCCATTCAATCATACCAAGGTCGAGGTGGTTTGTTGGCTCGTCGAGAATAATTAACTCTGGTTCACTAATGAGTGTTCCCGCAAGTGCAACTCGTTTCTTTTGGCCTCCGCTAAGAAATTTAATTTTTTTCTCGAGATCAAAAATTTTCAACTTGCCGAGAATCTGTTTTACTCTAGCTTCGTAATCCCAAGCATTAAGCCTGTCCATTTTGTCGAGAATTTTTTGAAGCCCAGAATGGTCTTTTCCCGACATAATGTCGTTGTATTCACGAATAGTGCTGATAATTACATCATCCTGAAAAAAGACAGCCTGCAAAACCGATTTTTCGGGGTCTAAAACTATGTCCTGCGGAAGGTAAGCAATGCGAAGATCTCGCTTCATACTGAGCGAACCTGTGTCACCGGTATCAAGGCCTCCAAGAATATTTAACAATGAAGTTTTTCCAGTTCCATTTTTTGCAACAAGAGCAATTTTTTGTCCTTCAGAAATATGAATATTTATTCCTTCAAACAAAAGTTTTTCACCGTATCGTTTACTTAAATTATCACCTTGTAGGAAACTGCTCATGTTAAAAATAATTTTTGCAAAAGTAGTAAAAAAGTTTGAAGTCTGAATTACTCTAGGCATCCCAAGAAAACAGAAATTGCTTAAAAATTGTTAGCGAATTTCAGTTTTTTTCCCCATTAAAACCTAGTTAAATATAATTTCGATCAATCAATCTCATTTTTTCTCAGGGATTCTACTACTCGTCCAACAAATCTGGTCTTAATTCCTCAGTTCTTTTATAAGACTGGTCTTCTTTCCATTTTTCGATTTCGGCAAAGTTGCCGGATAATAAAATTGGTGGAACTTTCCATCCGTTAAATTCTGAAGGTCGCGTATATACAGGAGGAGCTAAAAGATCGTCTTGAAATGAATCGGATAAAGCAGATTGTTCATCTCCAATTGCGCCAGGCAATAGGCGAACGATACTATCACACATCATTGCAGCAGCAAGCTCGCCACCTGTTAAAACAAAATCACCTATACTAAATTCTTCATCAATTAAATGCTCTCTAATTCTATTATCAACACCTTTATAATGACCGCACAAAATAATGATATTTTTGTATGTAGAAATTCTATTCGCAGATTTTTGATTCCACTGCTGTCCGTCTGGTGATGTGTACAATATTTTATCGTAATTACGTTCTGATTTTAAAATATTTATAAGATTAAAAATCGGTTCTATCATCATCACCATACCCGCTTCACCACCAAAAGGATAATCATCGACTTGCTTATGTTTTCCGAGACCATAATCATGTAAATTATGAATTACTATTTCTGCAATTTTCTTATCGACAGCCCTTTTTACAATTGAATGATTTAAAGGACTTTCGAGAATCTCTGGTAAAACGGTAATAATATCTATTCTCATAATATTTAAACTATCTGCTGCAAAAATAATTAAATTACAAGTCTTTACTAATCGTTTTTTACAGAAATGTTTTATACAATTATTAATATAGATTGTTAAAAACAGGAATATGAAAAACTTAAACACAATTTTAAGTGAACATATCAATACTAATTAACAAAACAACAACAAAAGCAAGGTGTAAAAACTTCTAAAAATAAAAAAAATTATACAATTAATTGATGATTTGAAGTTCTATACATCAGGAACATAACACAAAAATAAGAAAAGCTATTTGACCACTATTAAAAATCAAAACTAAGAAAGTGAATAAAAAATAAAATGAATAATTTAACAGTGCTTATTACTCAAAAAAGTGTCTTAACTGTGTATATTAATCTCTTGAGTAGAAAAAACGTTAAAAATTTGTTTGTAATACATTTAAAATATACCTTCGTCAGTTTTATAGGTTATTGCATTTTAATAGTTAACTAATTAAAGATCAGAGACTTAACATGAGTATCGAAATGGAAAACAAGCTAAATGGTTTGGAAAACGAAGCTGAAAACAGTGTTCAGAATGAGGTTATTACAGAAGTAACCGAGGTTATTTCAGAAAATTCATCAGTGTCTGAGCAGGACTACGAGCCTGTTATAGAAGAAAATTCTATACAGCAAGGGGAAATTATTGCGGTAGAAACCGAAAATCTAAATGACAATAATACAAAAACAGAAATAACAGAAGAACCAGCTGTAACAGAAACAATTGCCTCTCCAGAATTACTGGCACAAGAAGATGTGATTTTTGAAAAGGCTGAAGATATAATCTCTGAAGAAGAGTCTATTGAACAAACTACAGTTGAATACTCGACTTTGACCAAAGATGAGATTCTTGAAAAGCTAAAAGTTTTAATTCACGAAACCGACATTGAAGAATCGAGAAAAGAAATTGAAGCTCTAAAAAACCAGTACTACAAGAATCTTAAACTTGAGCACGACAAAATCAAACAAGAGTTAAATGACGCTACTGGCGACGAGGGTGAAATTGAAATGCCTAAAGATGATACTGAGGATTATCTTAAAGAGTTAATGGCTGACTACAAGCAAAAAAAATACGAACATTCGCAAAAAATAGAGCAAGGCAAGATTCATAATCTGAAACTCAAAGAAGATATTATTGAGAAGATTAAAGGACTTGCAAACAGTGAAGAATCTTTAAACAAGACTTTTGCTGAGTTTAAAGCATTGCAACAAGAATGGCAAAATATTGGTCCTGTTCCAAATACAGAAGCCAACAATTTATGGAAGGGATATCAACTACAAATTGAAAGATTTTACGATCTTGTTAAAATAAATAAAGAACTCCGCGATTTAGATTTCAAACGTAATCTGGAACAAAAAGTTGAATTGTGCGAAAAGTCTGAAGAGCTTTTATTAATGACAGATATCGTTGCTGCTTACAAGCAATTGCAGGAATATCATGAGTTATGGAAAGAACTTGGGCCAGTACCATCCGACAAAAGAGAAGAAGTTTGGGATAGATTTAGCATGACTAGCAAAACAATTCGCCAATCATATCAAGATCATTTTGAAAAACTGAAAGAAGAACGCAACATAAACTACGAACAGAAAGTTATTTTGTGTGAAAAGGCTGAAGTTATTTTAACAGAAAACAATCCTCAAAATGGTAAAGAATGGGCAGACTTATCTGACATCGTTCTAGAACTTCAAAAAATATGGAAAACAATTGGAATGGTTCCTTCGGCTGTAAATACAGAGATTTATGAAAGATTCCGTTCTGCTTGCAACAAGTTTTTTGATGCTAAAAAAGAATTTTTTGGTGTTATAAATGAGGAACTAAACACTAATTTACAGAAGAAAATAGAATTGTGTACAAACGCCGAATTATTGAAAGAAAACACTGAGTGGAAAAAAACCACAGAAGCTTTTCTTGATATGCAGAAAAAATGGAAAGAAATAGGTGCTGTTCCAAAAAAGAACTCAGAGCAGGTATGGAAAAGATTTAGAGCTGCTTGCGATTCATTTTTTAATGCAAAATCGTCTTTTTATTCAAATATTGACATAGAACAAAAAGAAAACCTAAAGAAAAAAGAAGAACTTATCGAAGAAATAAAAGCTTTTGTAGCTGGTGAAAATCAAACAGACAATATTGCAAAAGTAAAAGATTTCCAGAGTAGATG
>JBBQCZ010000086.1:0-16363 GCA_038319215.1 Bacteroidales bacterium
AATGGATTGTCGAAACTTCTCGATTTTGCTTTTTTAATAAAAAACAAAAAATCGGTAAATCCAGTTACGGTACTTTCTGTGGTTCCAAATAATGAGATGGCAGAATCTAATATTTTATCTACAAGAGAGAAACTTGAAGAATATATTTCGCAAGGAGCAGCCTCGGAAACTCCGGTAAACGCAATTGCTACAATTGATTATAATATTGTTGGCGGGATTTCGAGGATTACAAAAGAAATACTTGCCGACATTATTATTATTGGTTGGCCCGGAAAAGCAGGAATTATTGATAAAATTGCTGGAGAAAAAATTGAATCTATTATTACAACTGTGGACCGAAACATTTTTGTTTGTTCGCTAGATAAGAATCCAGTATCGCAAAAACGAATTGTTTTAATAACTCCGCCCATTGCCGAAAAAGAAAAAGGTTTTAGTCTGTGGGCTAATAAAGTTTTTCGTTTAACAACCGAATTAAACATTCCTCTTATTCACTTTGGAGAAATAGAGGTTGAAACCGCACTGAAGGATATAAAAAAAGAAAAGAAATTCAATATTAAAACCGAATTTTATCCTTTCGAAGAGTGGGACGATTTCTTGATTCTTTCACGAAAGATTACCGAAGATGATTTACTGATTATAGTTTCTGCGAGAAAGAATTCTGTTTCTTATGTTAGTTATCAGGATAATATTTTCTCCAAAACCGAAAAGTATTTCTCAAAAAATAATAAGATAATAATTTACCCAAAACAGCTAGATTATTACAAAGACAGATTTGAAGATCTTGCGAATAGTCCTATTGCAAAAGGTTTTGAAGCCATTGAATCGATTGGCAAGGGAATCGGTAAGATATTTACAAAACCAGAATAGCAAATTTCTTAATTATAACACTTTAACTAAATAATTTATTAGTTTTGCTAATGACAGTTTAATTTGAAAAAATTAAACGCAAAATAGAATATTCGTCTATTCAAATAATATTTACCTGATGAAAAAAATATTCAAATACTTTCTAATTCCTGCAATTTTGATATTTTTTGCCAATACTGCAAATTCTCAATCATTAAAACCAGGATTTTCGTACCCAGAATACATGAAAATGCTCAACATTCTTGCTTATCAAGTTGATACGCCTTGGACAGAGATGCGTTATGAACATCCAAAAGGATTTAAACTTGATTATCGTTCACCAGAAGTAGCACTTCTTAACAGATGGGATTTATGGATTTCGGAAGATTCAACAGTGGTAATTAGCATTCGTGGAACAGTTGGCGATTTTAAAAGTTGGCTCGAGAATTTTTATTCTGCAATGATTCCGGCAACTGGCACATTGCAATTAGGAGAAAATGAATTTTTCGAATATTGTTTTTCTACTGATCCTAAATCGGCTGTTCACGTTGGTTGGGTTTTGGCTATGGCATACATGCAAACAGATATAGAAACCAAGGTTGATTCGTGTCTTAATATTGGTTACAGCAACTTTATTGTTACTGGACATTCGCAAGGTGGGGCAATTGCTTATTTGCTTACTGCGGATTTGTGGCTTAAGAAAAATCAAGGTGGATTTAAAAATAATTTCAATTTAAAAACATATTGTTCTGCCTCTCCAAAACCAGGGAATATCAATTTTGCTTGTGAATACGAATATCTTACACAAAACGGATGGGCATACAATGTTGTTAATGCTGCCGATTGGGTTCCAGAAGTTCCATTTTCGATTCAGACACTTGATGATTTTAACAAGACAAATCCTTTTTCGGACAAGAAATCTGCTCTTAAAAACCAAGGTTTCATCGCCAGAATTGTAATGGGTCATGCTTATAATAAGATAAATCGGCCAGTGAAGAAGTCGGTAAAGATGTTTCAAAAATATCTTGGTAAAAAAACATATAAATTTGTGAGAAAAGCTTTGCCTGAATTTCAAAACCCAGAGTTTGCAAAATCAAATTATTATGTGCGTACTGGAGCATTAATTGTGCTTTACCCCGACTCTGCATATTACAGCTTGTTTCCCGACAAGCCAGACAATAAATTTACCCATCACATGCTGAAACCATATTTGTATTTGGCCGAGAAGCAAATGAATGAACAACTAGAATAGTTTATGTTATTGTAGTTTAATTTTGAGTCCGAATTGCAATAAATGAGCTGTCCCATCAAGTTTAGAACTTACGGTTTTTGTTCCAGCAAATTGGTTTGACGTGTAGTCAATTGTTGAGACATAAACAGGATTTAGTCCATACTGAAATTTGTAACTAAGAGTAAAATATGTATTTCTGGTAATTCTTAAATCTTTTGAAACACCGACGTATAATCCAGCGAGAATCTGCGAATTAATTGTATTTGTTTTTTCTATCTGATATTCAAACATTTCATTATTTATCCCCATTGATCTTGGATATGATTCTGTTGAAGTACTACCCTTTTTCGTTCCAGTAAAACCACCGAAAATACCTGCATGAAAATCCACAATTCTATATTTTTCATTGATTATAAAACGATAGCCTGCACCAAGAGAAATGACATGGGATTTAAAAGCATTATGCGAGTTTGACTCTACAAAATCCTTAATAGTAAGTACGTCATTATACATCATAAAATGATAATCAGCTTCCGCAAAATAGTTGTTTTTAATTCCTTTCTCCAAGTTTATCCCGGCAAATAGGTCTGAGTCGACACCATTAATCAAATAACCTGCAGGATCAGATATTTTGGTAATGCTACCACCATTAGCTCCATAAAGACAAATAAACAAAGAATTTGGATTTATAAAATTCAATTCCTTTCTTAATTCTTTTTTAGCGGCTTGCTTATCGTTTTCTGCCAGTAGTTCATTAAATCTATCATTCTTTTTGTTCCCAGTTATCGTGTAGCCAAGACTAACACTAACATTATTACCGGTACTCAATAATAAACCAGTTGATTCAACCGAAGGAAAATTATAATCACCATGAATTATATTTTTAAAACTATACAGGTATTTTAATTTTAAAGATAATTCATTTGCATTTTTAAAAGGCCGAATAATGCTAATCCCAGTTGATATAAATGGAGCAACGTCGGAATGATAACCAAAATTTATTAGCTCATCTTCCATTCCACTAATTGAATATCCGCCACCTCGGTAATCAGCAACTCCACCACCAAAAGATGCTTTCAACTTAAAGGTTCCTGAAATTGGAAACATATAATTCCCATTTATCTCATATTTCCAAAACTTAACATAATGATTTGGCATCCATAAATAACTAGGATAATAACCATCTGCGTTGGGATTTATGTGAGAATTATAACTAAACTTTCTCCAACCATAATCTATACCAGCTGACATAGAGAACTTTTCTGAAAAAAGATAATTATAAAATACCGAAAAACTATATTCTGGACAAATTGTATTATCATACTGCTGACTTCCAGTAAGCACTTCTGCATTATTCAACGAAAAACCAGAGTTTAATCGAAGCTCTAACTGATGTGGGTTATAGTTTTTTAACAATACATTTTGTGCAGACAAGCATCCAACACTTAACAATAAAACCAAAACAATCCCAAATGCTATTTTCATAACAATATTTGTATAGTTACCACTTAAACATAATTAATCAAAGTTAGTATTTATTTTAATACAAATTCATATTTTATAAAAATATTTACTTTATTTTATTCTTCAGAATAATTTTTAATTTTTATTAGTTTTACAAAATACACAATAGAAAATTTTAATCTATGAGAAGAGTCCTAATTATCTTATTATTTTTGATAACTGTTTTATCACTTCATTCACAGAATAAGCATATTACATATATTGGAGAAATACCAACATTTACGAAGACTAAAGATTCTACCAATAGAGTAAAAACAGTAGAACAATTAGAAAAAGGATATTATCATATAATAGTATTAAAAAACGAAAAAGCTATTTCATTTATTGAAGAAAAAAACTTATCGGCCTCAGATAGCCTTTGGAAAAGCTACTCTCATCACGAATTTTTAAGTCTTTTTGACAAACAGAAGTCTGAAACAAAATATATTACAGCTTTTTACAACAAAAAAGTTAAAAAAGCTTTTATAAGTCATCCTGAGACAGCAATCTGGCGTAAAATTGACCCCAACAAAAAGACTGAAACACATGGAATGGTTTAGGACTATATTACAAAATACAAACTTGAAAATGGTATGGACACTAGTTTTATCTCACCTAAAATTGAATACACAAATAAGACTCAGACAATAAAAGGATATAAATGTAAGAATGCCGTAGTTACAAATTATGAAAGAGTTTATGAGGTTTGGTTTACAGATGAAATTGACTATAATTGGGGTTTCGAAGATTATCGTTTTTTAATCCCAGGAACTGTTATTTATATTGAATATAAAGACAAACCTTATCTAGAATTTGTAAGCATTGAGGAATTGAATTATGAAAAAATTCCTATCAATAAAAAAATTGTGAAAGAAGTTTTTAAAAATTGGTAAGTTTTTCCTGTATATGAAGAATAAACTAGAACCAGCTAAAGTCACTTCTCATAAATTTCTATCGAAATCTCAACTTCAACCCAAGGCTTAACAAGTGCGCAGTTCCGTCAATTATTTTGGTGGCTTCACGAAAACCTTCAAACTGGTTTGTAGTATATGTCATATCAGTTTTCTGAACAGTGTTAAATCCCTGCTGATATCTGTAATTAAGACTAATCCAAAACATATCGATAATACGAAAATCTTTGGACACTCCAAAATATACCCCCGAGATTAGTTTTGATTCTATTTTAGACGTTCCATTTATGGCTATTTCTAAAATATGGTCGATACCTACACTGAAATATGTTGTATGTGTCTCTTGAGGAGTCCATGTTTCGCCTTTATCTGCAGTAGCAAATCCAGAAAAAACACCAGCATAAAAATTTACAATCTTAAGATTAGCAGGAGTAATCCATCTATATCCGCCACCAAAATTAAATTCATGTCCAAAAAAAGCATTGTGCCCAACAGAAAAAGAACTATACACAACACGAGTCGCATCATAATATTCCATAAAATGATATCCGCCCGTCAAAAAAAGATTTTTCTTCAATCCACGTTCATATTCAAACCCGCCAATAACACCGTTACATCTAGCATTTCCAAGATAGCCACTAGCATCCTCAACTTTATTAACAGTAATTCCGTTTCCGAAATAAATATTAACGAATGTACTTTTAGGATCAAGGTAACGCCGCTCTTTGCGTAACTCAATTTTTGCAACTTTAGAATTCTCTCCTGCATCAATTCTACTATTTAGTTCCTGTCTCTTTTGATTACCAGTAAAAACATAAGATAGCTTTACTCCTATATTCGACCCATCACTCTCAATTTTCCCAGTTGACATTCCGCTGTAAAGACTGTACTCGCCTTCGTAAATATTTTTAAACCCTTTAGTGTAGGACAAGCCCAATTCAATTTCATTTTTATTTCTCAACTGTTTTACGTAATTGATACTAACAAGTGCAATGGGAGTAATTTGAGCAGGATAGTCAACCTTTATAACATACTCATTTGCACTTTCACCATTAAATGACGAAACCCCAAACCCCGAACTCATGAACTGAACAAATCCGCCACCAATTCCGAATTTAAGTCTGTTTAACCTGTCAATTTGAAGATAATAATTTCCTTTTATTTCAAGTTTATGAAAAACATTATACTGGGCCTTTTGCCAATAAAACTCTCTTTTTGTTCCAGCAAATCCATCTTTAGCTTCAATATCATAGTTGAACGCCTGAAATCCGAATCCCCAGCCAGCAGAAAACGAAAGTTGATTTGTTAGTAATCTATCGTATGTAAACAAAAGATTATGATTTAGACCCGGAGGATTTTCAAGTTTATCTAATCCTGTTTGAGGAATAAAACGATTAAATGCAACACCATTATATAAACCAATTTCAATCTGATTTGGATTAATATTTCGGGTTAAAGACTGAGAAGTAGAGTTTAAAGAAACAAAAAATATTAAAAGCACAGAAAGACAGTATTTTAATAGCCACATATGATTAATTTTTATAAGTAACGA
This sequence comes from Bacteroidales bacterium, assembly GCA_038319215.1. Lineage (GTDB taxonomy): Bacteria > Bacteroidota > Bacteroidia > Bacteroidales > ML635J-15 > Bact-19. Next base: position 6,044 of record JBBQCZ010000086.1, read on the forward strand.
CAATATTGAAGCTTTATTTCTGAAATAAATAATACTTACAATTTTACAACAAAAATTATTTATATTTACTAAAAAATTAAACTTTATGAAAAAAGCATTACTATTTTCCATCTCAATAATAATATTTTTTGGGTTACAAGGTCAAACCACATTTCAACATATCACATACAAGAACATAAATCATTACTATAATTTAAACAGTTCGAAAATGCAATCCAGCTATAGCACTAAAAACCTTGTTTTATTTAACGAATCGCAGGCTATTGTTTGGAATGAATTAGAATTAGACCCATGTTCTGATACAAGCTTTACCGATACAGGAAAAGCCATATTTACAACCTGTTATGACAAAAATATAAATTCTTTAAAAACTTTTGATTTTTACTATTTCCCTTATTTCGACACAATAGAATCAGGTGATTGGAAATTAAATGAATGGCATAAAATAAATCCCAAAAGAAAAGATCTAACAAAAAAAGATAGAAAGTTCATCGAAAAGATGGAAAAACTCTATCCTGAAATAAAAGAAGCAAATTTAAATTTAACACTAAAATCCGAAACAAAAACGATAAATAATATTGTTTGCAAGCAGGCAGTTTTTTCAAATTCAAATCAAACTTTTATTGTTTGGTATAGAGATGACATTAATTATTCTTGGTGTTTTGACGGATTTCTTAATAAAGTTCCAGGTACTCCAGTACTAGTTGAAAATGAAAATGAAACCATTTTAGAGTTTCTCGATATTCAAAATCTTAATTTTGACAATATCCCTTTTAATCAAAGCCATTTCAACGAAGTTTTAAAACAGTGGAAATAAGTTTCACAGATAAATATGCTTGTTTGGCAATAAACAATTCGATTTCCGTAGAATATTATTTAATTTAATCTGACTAATTTTTAGATTTGTATCCTGCATAGAAATTAATAAAATTAGTAATTATGAGAAAATTCGTTTGGATAATTTTGCTTCTAGCATTTACTCCTTTGGTAACATTAGCACAAGGAATCATTTCCATTAGCCCAACATCTGGGAATGCTGGGACAACAGTAAGTACGACCATAACACTTGATGCCTCGGTCATGCCACCGTTGCCACCTGTAGCTATTCAACCTACATCGGTAAAAATAGGATCAATTGAGGCTACCAGTTTTACAAGAACAACTAGTACAAATATTAACGCAAGCTTTGCAATTCCAGCGGGTACAATCTCTGGCTATTACGATGTTACAGTAATGTTTATTGGTGGTGGTGGAACAGAAATCAGCCTCATTCTCAGCGGAGGATTTGAAATTATTGGTGCAGCACTAAGTACATTTTATGTAAACGGAGCCACGGGTTCTGACACTAACGATGGACTTTCGTGGGCAAATGCAAAACAAAGTTTAAGCGCAGCAATTAGTGTTGCAAACGGACTAGGTGGTGGAAATATTTGGGTAAAATCAGGCACATATAAGCCAACAACGGGAACAGATAGAGCTGTAAGTTTTATGCCAGGACAAAACGTTCATATTTACGGTGGTTTTAACGGAACAGAAACAAATATTACAGAAAGAAATCCAGAAACAAATATTTGTATTTTAAGTGGCGATATTGGAACATCAGCAAATAATTCAGATAATTCTTATCACGTTATAGTTACCATTAGAAACTCAGAAATAAATGGATTTACTATCACAGGTGGAAACGCTAATGGTGACAGATTATTAAGAATGGGTGGAGGTATTTATCTTGCCAATGATAAAGCTACAATTTCAAACTGCAAATTTGAAAATAATTATGCCGAAGAAGGTGGTGCTATGTATATTTTCAATATTAACGGCGCAACTTCCGGCACAACCGATATGGTAACAATCGAAAACTGTGATTTCAATAACAACACAGCAAAAAATGGAGGTGCTTTAGTTTTAAGAGTTGGGGCAAGTTCAGATATTAGCAATTGTGATTTTGTAAATAATTTTGCCGAATGGCGTGGTGGAGCGGTATTTATTGATTATGGTGCATTTGAAACAGCTCCAATAAGCTTTGACGCGTGCTCATTTACCGACAACTCTACAAACGGTAATGGAGGAGCAATTTATACTGATGATATGGCATCTCAACTTGGGGGAACATATTGGTTTGTAACAGATTGTGATTTTTTAGATAATGATGCACAATTCCGTGGTGGAGCAATCTCGAATTACAATAATACAGGTAACTATCCAGATATTTCGACAAGTACATTTACTGGAAATACAGCTGGAGCAGGTGGAAATGCAATTGCAAACGATACTGGAGTTCATTTAACCGTTAATAATAACAGTTTTTCGAGTGGTCAAGATATTGATTCAGATGCAACATGCACTTGTTCAGGAACAGATTGTCCTTAATAGATAAAAATATTTGTCAGATTTTAAAAAATAAGAAAATGAAAAAAACAATTATATCAATCATAGCAGCGGTTCTAATTTCGGGATTTGCCTCAGCACAAACTATTTATTATGTGAACGGCGCAGTAAGTTCATCTGGAAGTGGAAACTCGTGGGCAACAGCCTTTAAAACAATTCAGGAAGGAATAAATGCTGCCGAAAGCAGTTTGACCACCCCAGCAAGCCAAACGGCACAAGTTTGGGTAAAACAAGGTACTTATTATGTTTATGTAAGTTCAAATGCCAATACAATTGACATGCTCGAGGGAGTTGAAATTTATGGTGGTTTTGCTGGAACAGAAACGCAATTATCTCAACGAAATTACGAAACAAATGTGACTATTCTTGATGGACATCAATCGTCTGGAAGTACAAATAAGGTTAAACATGTTGTAACTGCTTTTGGAACCGAGCTTACCTCAACAACTTTTGACAGTTGGACAAACGGTCTTTTAGATGGATTTACAGTTACTGGCGGAAGTGCAGGTATTGGCAAAGACTCAAAAAACGGAGCAAAAGTTACCAATCCTACCGAGATACTTAATTCTGGCGATGCAACTGCTGGAGGAGGAATCTTGATTTTTAAGTCGGCACCAACGATACAAAATTGCATAATTTCTGAAAACTCGGCAGGTAAAGGCGGAGGAATGTACATTATGTCAGCAACAACATTTCCATCAAATAATATTGAAAAAGCATCTATTAAAAACTGTACACTTATAAACAATCATGCTAGTATGCGTGGTGGAGGACTTTCTATTGATGTAGGATCAGAACCAAAAATTGAATCATGTAAATTTATAAGAAACAGTTGTGACGCCAAAGGTGGAGGAGTTTATATAGATTGGGTTTGTCCAAAACCAGCATTTATAAATTGTTTATTTGTCGAAAATACCGCATCTAGCGCCGGCGCAATAGGTGTTGATGGTTCGTCTAACCCATTTCTAATAAATTGCACAATTACAAATAATGAGACAATAGACGTGGGAGCCGGAATTTACGCAGGCAGTTACAATGCCGATGGTACAACCTCAAACGAACCAACACTTATAAATTGTATTGTTTCTGGAAATTCGGCAGATTGGGGCGGACCCGTTGATTTAAGAATTTGGCACGACGATTATTTTTATGTTAGTCATAGTATTTTAGGAACAGGTTTTACAAGTTTTGGTGAAGGAATAAGCTATAACAGCCCATCATTTACCAATATTGCAAACTCTGATTATACTTTAGCTTTGGGATCTGCAGGAATTGATGAAGGTACAGCCAGCGACGCTTTAGATATTTTAGGATTTATTCCAACGACAGACATAAACGGCGATCCACGCGATGCAAATCCAGACATGGGATGCTACGAATATATTTCGACAAACATATCTGATAATGTAATTAACAGTGACGAAAACTTTGATATTTATCCAAATCCAGCAAGTGATATTTTAAACATTATGCCATTAAAAGCTGATAGTAATTACAATCTAAGCATTTACAATAACATTGGCGAAATGGTGATTAGTGAAAATTTCTCAGGTCAATCAAATATTGACATTTCAAACATAAGTTCAGGGATTTATTTTGTGATGATTAATGTTGAAAATCAAAAATATACAAAAAAAATAGTAGTTAGATAGTTTAGTTTATAGGTTAAGTTAGAGAAACGGCAGTTGAATTATTTTGGCTGCTGTTTTTTTTGGTGGTTACTTGAGTGATAAAACATAAACTAAAATCTCAGGAATATTTTACATAAATACTTAATTTAGTAGTGTGACTACGAATTTAGCAATTAAATTAATAAATATTATTTACAACAATTGCCGCAGCTAGAGCAGAAAAAACTTTGGAAATCCATTGCAGCAGGACCGAATCTGAAAATGACTAACCAAACACGATTAATAAAACAAACAATCCATTGTTAAGCTACTTGTCACAATTGCTTGACTGTATTGATTGTGACTTAAACCCCAAGTTGTTACCATTACAGTACAAATTCCCTTTTTTATTCCTGTAGAAGATCTAAATTCTGATTCTTTTTTCCGTAGCTTCTTTAAACAATCTCCATCAATTGAAAACTCATCATTATGAAATTTAATTTCACACAAATTCACAACATCATCAGCTCTATCAATAACCAAATCTACTTGTGCATTAGAATTGCACCAGCTATAATTATTAGACTCAATTTGATCACATTTTAGAGCTCTCTTAATTTGTTCTGAGTGCTTTAAACAAATTGTTTCATAAGCATATCCACACCATGATTTATATTCTTGCTTTTGAAAAATTTGAGTCCACTTTGCGCCTTTATGCGGCAACATAAATTTAAGGTAAAACAAACAAAACTCATCATATATTCGATACAATGTAGATTTACTGTTGTCCTTATACGCATTGTATTTTAATACAAATCCAGACTGCATCAACTCTTCCAAGGAATCAGAGAATCTGCCACCTGATGAAATGTTTAGTTCCTCTAATATTTCATCTCTAGTAATTCCTTTTTTATTGTTATTAGCGAGAACATTCATAATTTTTTGGTGAAAAGATTTCTCGCTAAATAGAGATTTGAAAACTTCGTCATATTCATTTCCCAGATACGAATCTTGCTTAAAGCATAAGTCTTCTATTGCTGTTACCGCAGAACTCCCAGATTTTACATGTTCTAAATATTCCGCAACGCCTCCTAAAGCCATATAGATTTTTAAAATCTCATATTCTTCCATTAAAATACCTTTATATCTAAAAAAAACTTTGGTTTCGTTTAAAGTAAATGGGTTAAGTTTAATTGTCTGTGTTATCCTTTTACTTAATCCTCTCGAATTATTTATAATTTTTTTAACCATATATGAGGCTGCAGAACCACAAACCACTACTATCAGGTCTCGTCTTGAGGTACAGTAATCATTCCAAAAGTTTTCAAATGAAGCTAAAAACCCAGATTTATGCGAATCTACCCAAGGAAATTCATCAATAAATATTACTTTCTTTTTTTTAGATTCTTTAATCCCTAATAGAAAAGTCTTCAGTAAACTAAAAGCTTCGAGCCAATCGACAGGCTGTTTATGATTTCTAAATTGATCGGTAACTTCATTTAGTTTAATTGTAAAGTTTTTTATTTGGGACGCTCTTCCACCAGTACTTAAACCAGTAAAACTAAAAATAATTTTACTCCCAAAAAATTCTCTTATTAAATATGTTTTACCTATTCTTCGTCTGCCATAAATTGCAATAAGTTCCGACCTATGACTTACTAGAGAGTCAGACAATACTTGTATTTCAGAATCTCTCCCAACTACGATTTTCGACATAATTATATTGTTTTTACAATTTATTACTGTGCCAAATATACAATATTTTAATTGATTTGGCACAATAATAACTATTTTAGTTTTTTATTACTGTGCCAAATACACGGTTTTTCAACTGATTTGGCACAGTAATAATATCGTCCAAGCAGGGTAAATTAAATAAGCTTCGCCGAAGTCTTGCTTCAACATTCGTCAAGCAGAAGCGAGTAAAACTAAATTATTTCGCAAAAACATTAAATCATAACTTTGCATTTGCCCAGATTCATCTCACAATAAATTTTCAGGAATCAAACTTTTGTCGTAAATTGTAGCCTTAGAATAATTGCAACTATGAGAAAATTAATTATCGCAATAACTATACTTTTAGTCAGCAGCCATATCGGCACAACGCTAATAGCACAAGAAAACGAAGAAGAGTCCATCACAATTGTAAAAGACGATCCATACAATATTCCAAAACTATATATAGACATCAGCCCATTTATTTACAATATGCAATGGAATCAAAACTTAAGTTTTGGAGTGCGTGCAAACTATTTTGTGACAGAAAAAACTGTTCTTCGCGGGCAATTTGAGATGCAATATCCCAAAGCTAGCTTTTTTACTTTTATGGATTGGCTATATGATATTGATGATCTTTACCCTTTACACAATGAATTTCTTGCAGACTTCGGAATCAATATTCCAATTAATGATGCAGTACGAAACGAGTATTATTTAAGAGCAGTTAGAACTTTTACAAGCGATTATGAAGGAAGAATTTATTATGGCAATAGTTGGGCAAACGCAGAAATGAAACACCGTAGATTAAGTGCTATTAGAATCGGCGGAATCCAGTACAGATCTAATTTCTTTTTACCAACAGACGAGAGTTTAACCACCACAGACGGAACAGTTTTTACAGCATCTTCACAATCTGGTTATGATTCCGAAGGATTTGTAAGCTATGGTAATATTGATTACAATTCATTAGCAGGCAACTTTGATAAACAATACTCGATGATTAACGGAAGAGTTCGTACAATTTCAGATTTTTATGGAATTTACATTGGCTACTCAAGTAGTGATATCGTAAATAGAGTAATCAAAGTAAAGGATTATAGTATTGGAGGGCAAACATCGTTTACAACATTTTATGCTGATGTAATGATTGGTAAGACTTTGATAAAACCTTTTTATTTCTACAATTCTAATACTGAAGCCATTATTTATGGCGATGAGATTAGTTCTGAAATTGGTAAATTTACAGTTGATCAAAAAGCCACAGATATAAAACAAAACATGTTTGGATTTAGACTTGGATGGGGATATCGAGTGCCGTTAAAAAGTCAATGGGAAAAATTTGAGAAACGAAATAAGATAATCGAAAAACCTGCATATTTCACATTTTATCACGAGTTTGGACTTTATCCTGGTTATGGGATACTCAATAATCTATACTATAAAATGGGTATGAGTATGGAGATAAATTTTTATTAGCACTAGACTCTTCAAAAATTCGAGTTAAAATTGAATCAAAATTAAAAATTATTTTCCTAAAAATAAACTGTTTTTTTTTTACAATTCTTGTTTCAATGTCGTTTAGTTAATGCTTTCTAGAACGAATTTCTAATATTATGACAAAATCCATAAATAAAGTGTTAATGTACCTTCGGCTGGCTCAGGACATATACATGCTTAACTAAACGACATTTCTTCTTCTTCTTCTTCTTCTTCTTCTGCTGCTTCTGCTTCTGCTTCTGCTTCTGCTTCTGCTTCTGCTTCTGCTTCTGCTTCTGCTAATTTTCGGAACTCATATATTTAGTGATAATATAGCTGTTTCCTTTTTTTCTTATATTCGTAGTCATTTTTTGTAAAAATTCTGGGGCATCATCTTTATCCCAAGTTTCAGGTTTTGCTTGACAATTACCAGTCCAACCCGAATTTGCAACATAAATATTAACAGTAGCAAGATAATTGTTATCGCCAGCATCATAAAGCTCTTCTATTTGCGAAAAATAATATGCTTCACCCGAGGAATTTTCAATTGTGTAATATCCTTTTGAGTATGCTATTGATTCAATTGATTGATGTGATTTTATCTTTCTATCAAAATATTTCTCAGCCGTTTCGTCTATATATTCTTTTTTGATTCTGATTTTGTTATCAGCAAGGTTTTCAAAACGGGTATAATTATTTATATGATTATGATAAACCGCAAAATTAATAATTTCCGCATCTGTAAGAGACTGTTCATCAAAATCTGCCATTTGGATTTCTGAAAAATTGCTAAAAAAAGTATTTAATTTTTCTGTTTCGCCACTTGACAATTCCACCTTTGGAAGTGCAATATTATCGTTTATTTTTTCGTCACTGTCTTTTGTCTTTTCGTTATTTATAGCGTTACTATTATCTTTTGAATTCTCACTACCGCAACTATAAATTGCGAAAATTACAAGTATTAAAACTGTTAGTTCAACAAGTCTTCGTTTCATTTTATTATTTTTAAATTACACAATAAATTCTTAAATCGACTCACTATAAAAGCAGTTAAATAATTGTTTAAAAACAATTTACACAACATTTAACTGATCAAAAATTTCACATAAGAGAACACGTCTAAACAAATCCACCATATTAGAATTTTCGGCATAAAATTACAATAATTCTAAATGCAAACAATTCTTTTTATAGATTTTATTTATTGATTGAGTGGCGGATAGATACGGATTTGTTTTTGTTAAGATGAAATTAAATGGACAAACAGCCATAGGCGATTCGGATTTATCAACAATTTGGCTTTGCAGAGGAGGATCACAGCATTGCGCTGAGCTCTACGCCAAATGTCGCATTGGTTGCAATCCGAGTATAGCTGCAATATAAAAAGTATCGTACAAAAACGCCATCAACGACTTTTGTTACGGATGGCTATAGCTGGTGTGGATTTTGCAATCCGTGCAATACAGATAATGATTGTTCAAATTACGCCTTGAGGCGTTACGCTACGAAGCGTAAAATTCGTGTTTGTTTTTTCAGTAATGCAGGAATCAAGAATCTCAAAATTCAGTTTTGGCAATATTCTCCTCCTGTATCTATGCAGAAATATTGTATAAAAAAATGTTTACTGTTTTGTCGAGATAAAGCAAATAAAAAAGCAAAAATTCGCGTTTACAAGTTGAACTTTCTTAAAACTGGCAACAACTTCCCAATACTCTCCCAATCTATCAAGGCAAACATCATCACCACCAAAAACGGCAAAGCTGGTGTTCGATAACGAACAATTGAACCGGTGTTGGGAGTATAAATACCAATGACAACATAGAGAAAAAGGATAAACATTGCGGAAAATAAAACGATTCTCATTGTTTCCTTATCAGGTTTTTTGAAGAAAACAATAGCTAACAATGCGATGAAACAAAACATAAGAATTTCAAAAAATGATAAAAGCATGAATGAAGAATTTATCTCTGATGGGAAAGGCCTTAAAAAGCTATTTACCAAGCCCTCCGGAATAAGTTGAATAAAACTTTTGAAATTTGGGCTTAACCGGGTAAGATTATATGTACTTCCCTGATCGTCTTGAAGAGATGTATAATTTATAAAATCATTTTGTTTACCAGATAAGTTAGAAATAATATCATAGCCAATAATTTTACCGCTAAAAAAAACAAGAACCGCACTAACAAGTATTATAGAAAAGAATGTTATTAATTGATTTCGTATTCTCATTTTTCTAACAATAAATAGAAAAATTACAGCAGGAAGAAAGGCCGGTAACACATAAATCTTCGACAGAAACATTAGTGCTGCCGATGCGAAAAACCCAATAAGTGAAAACACATTGAATTTCTCGTAAAGTTTTATCAGAAAATAAAAAGTAAAACCAATGGCAAGCATCATCAATCCTTCTTTCATCAATCCTGAAGTCCAAAATAAGCATGAGGGAACCAAAAATGCTGCAAAAATGAGCAGATACTTATTTACTTTGAGAACTTTGGCAAAAGCTTTAAACAAGACAAAACAGCCTAGAAAAGATAAAAATGCCATCATTACGATATGAATAAAAATATTTCCCCTAGAAAAAAGACACACAATTGCATTAAAACGTATGATTGTCCGATTATCATTAAACAATCCGTAGTCGTATTCCCGAGTCCAATGATCTGAATTATTGTAATATTTCTGCAATTGAGGCTGGTCGCCCTGTATGCCTGTAATCAATCTTAAGTAGTCTGTAAAATTATCATCAGCAGCATCGTATATGGCCATTCCACCACGAAAAAACTTATGAATATCCGATATGGCAGGGTCGTAATAATATGTATAAACCGAAAAAACGCCAATGCCACCGATTAATTTTGCAGCAAATAACAACACAAAAACATGTCGTTTTATTCCATCATGCCTGAAGAACTTCACGAAATAGATTCCTGCTCCCAGCAAAATTGCAAATAATATAGCAGCAAGATAATTCATTAACTAAAGTTATAAGTTTTTCTATGTTTTTCGGCGAGATAAATAGGTTTGCTTTCGTTAAGATTTTTACCTGATAAAACAGTTTCATATTTTTTCAAATATTCCAAAGCCATTTTTTTTGAGTTAAATTCCTGGGCAGCATAATCAGAAA
>JBBQCZ010000087.1:0-16176 GCA_038319215.1 Bacteroidales bacterium
ACTTCCCTCATTCGTCTTATTTTGATGAAAATCTGTTTTGCTGAAATAGTCAAACATTTTTTTCTGCATTTCAAGTTCTATACCAGCTCCAGAATCCTTAACAAAGAAGTTTATAATGTTTTTATTTATGGTAAACCCGAATTCAATTTTTCCTTGTTCGGTAAACTTAAATGCATTTGAAATTAACTGAGAAAATATCTTTTTTATCAGTTCTTTATCCTGAAATATTATTATCTCATTATATTCTTGTGGATATATAAAACTAAATATTAACTTTTTTTGAATTGACAGACTTAAATAGTTAATATACACAGAATTTAGAACTTCTATTAAATTAAAATCTGTTTTATTTATTTTAAGATTTCCGGAGACAATAAGTGACGTATCAATGTAATCTTCAACTGTACTTAATAATCGATTACTACTGTCGCTCATAAGATTGTAATACTTAGTTTTTAGCAGGTCAGAAACATTTGAATTTGCAATTAATTTTGAAAAACCAAGTATGCTATTTAATGGAGTTCTAATTTCATGCGAAATATTATTTAGAAATTCGGTTTTTAATTCGTCGCTTTTTCGTAAAGCCAGTTCAACTTTTTTTCTTTCAGTAATATCTAATACAATTACTAAAGCCGAATTTTCACCTTCAAATTTAATAACATCAAGAAGCAAAAACACATCCCTAATACTGCCGTTAATTTTAATTTTTATATCATAATCATCTATTTTAAGGCCTTTAGCTCTTCGCGCAATATTTTCAATAACAAGTTCTTTATAATCTTCATGTATAAAATCTAGTAGGTCTCTTCCTACAATTTCATTTTTGGTTAATAATGTATCATTAAAAGTAAATTTATTTGCAAAAACAATAGTGCTTTTCTGAATTACTAGTACTATGTTTGGAAGGCTTTCGAGTAAATATTTATATTGATTTTCCTGATTTTCAATTGTTTCTTTAAATTTTATTTTTTCGGTAATATCTTGCTTAATTGCGAGGTAATTTATAATATTACCATCATTATCGAAAACCGGCGAAATAACAGCATCTTCCCAGTAGACTTCTCCATTTTTCTTTAGATTTTTAAACTCTCCATGCCATATTTTTCCAGATGATATTGTATCCCACAAGTTCACATAAACGGATTGTGGCGTTTCTCCCGACTGAATAATGCGTGGGTTTTTATTAAATGCTTCTTCAAGGCTGTAACCAGTAAGTCTTGTAAATTCCTGATTCGCATATTCAATATTCCCATAAGTATCTGTAATAACAATTGTGGATGGGTTTTGATCTACAGCCTGCGATAACTTTAACAATTTAATCTCTGTTTGTCTATGTTCAGTTATGTCAGAAATTATAGTTGCAAAAATACCAGGCTCAGGACTATATGCAATTACTTTAAAGAATTTATTTAATTCAATTGAGAAACTCTCAAAATCCTGAGTATTTCCACTTATTGCGACATTCCCATAATTCTCTATCCATATTTTTTCAGTAGCAGGAAGTACTTCTAAAACTGTTTTCCCAATAACCTCAGATTTCTTTAAACCTGTAATACTCTCAAATGCAGGATTCATGTCTATAAAAGTATAATCAATTGGTTTATTGTCGCTGTCGCAAATTACTTTGTGCACAGAAAAGCCCAGATGCAATGTGTCAAACAATCTGGTATATTGTTTTTCTTGTTGTTTATATGCTTGTTCATAAACTACCTCGTTGTTAATGTCGCGAGTAACACCATGAATTCCTGCAAGTTTACCATCATCTCCAAAATATGGTGTAATTATTACTTCACCCCATTTCGTAGATCCATCTTTGCAGATATATTCCAATCTTATTTTTTCTATAAAGTTATCAGGGAGATTTCCTTTAACATAATATTTTTCAATACCTGCGCTAAATGTTATTTTAGCATTTTCCCCTGATTCTTTTGTAAATCTGGTTTCAAATGTCTGACTGAGATATTCTTCTGAGTTAAAACCTGTAAAACTTTTAACCGATTTAGACACATAAATACTTTTACCATTTAAATCCATTAACCAAATTACATCGGTAGTTTTGTCAGCTACCAATTTGTACAAATTTTCAGATTTCTTTAGTTTTTCACTAAGTTTAAATGTTTCTGTTATGTCAGTAATTGCAGTAATTACGGCATCAGGACTATCTCCATTCTGAAAATATAATGGTATTGTATTTACAATTATCCATGAAAAGTAAGTATCAGGTCGAACAACTTTTAAAATTATATTTTCTAGTGTTTTCCCTGTTTTTAAACTAATAATTGCTGGGTGTTCTGAAAATGGGAGAGGACTGTCATTAACATCAAAAATTTGCCAATTTATATCAAGACTAGGAATTCCAATTACTTCACTAGATTGAAGTCCAAAGATTTTTTCGCAATAAGGATTCCATGTAACTATTACTCCAGATTTTTCTTGATAAATAATTCCTTCATTAGACAGCTCTACAAGGTTTTTATATATAGATTTCGATTCATCAAGTTGATTATTGATAACTTTTATATTTGTAATATCGTTAGAATTAAAAATGCAACCTCTGGATTTGTCATTTTTATCAATGTAGGTTATGCTTAAAAGTATTTCAAAAAACCTACCGTCCTTATGTCTCCATCTAGTTTCTAGTTTGCAACTTCCAATTAAATCAAGCTGACGATTCTTCTCAATTATTACATAATTATATTCGTTATCATCTGAATATAGTATTCTAGTGCTTTTCCCAATTAATTCGTCTCTACTGTACCCAAGAAAAGAACATAGAAATTTATTTACATCGATTAAAGTACTGTTTTTTAAAATGCCCATGGATAATGGCGAATTGTCATAAATATTTTTTATTTCGGAGTAGCTAAGCTTGCCAATATTGATGTTTTTGGCTAGAATCAGATACCCATTTTTAGATTTTATAATCTTAAGTTTAAAGTAACAAAGACTATTATTTGAACACTTCAATCTGATAGCGTCAATTTGTAATTTTGTTGAATTAATATCTTTGTTAAAAATACTTTCAAAAATATTAATATCTTCAAGAAAAATAAGATTTTTAAAGTTCGCGACTAATATTTGCTCATAGGGGCTTCCAAGTATTGTTGTGCAATTCTTACTTATTTGAAGAATATTAAATTCTGAATCGGTTTCAAGTAATACATGGTCTGAAAAATCAGCAAACAATTCAAATATTTCATTGTCACAATTGAAGACATTTTTCATATAGTTATGCTTGGTGGGTAATATTATATTGTAAATATAGTAAAAAAAAAAATTAGTTTTACAATTCTACGACTACAAAACTATTTTTATTTTAGCATTTTATTTATCTTATAAAAAAAAGGTATAGATTCTAAAAATTATCGTAAATTTGTTTTGAAAAATGTGGAAATAATAAATCTAATGAAAAAAATTATAAAGCTACTTATTGTAGAAGATGATGAAGCAAATTCAATTTTGTTATCAGAATATTTTGCACAAATGGGCATTTCGGCTTTTATGGTGGATAATGGTATTTCTGCTATCGAGTTTGTAAAATCCAATCTTGATACCGATTTAATTTTGATGGATTTAAGACTGCCGCAAATGAATGGGATTGATGCAACAAAACATATAAAAGAATTGCTTCCAGAGTGTATTGTCATTGCTCAAACATCCTATGTAAATTCCGAAACAAGAACAAAGACTTTGGAAGCAGGAGTCGATGCCTTTTTCTCGAAACCACTTGATTTAAACAAATTGTTAGAATATTTATTACAGCATTTCTCAATTTGAAAAACAAAAGCTATTGCCTTCGATTATATTAACCTCAAAAAAAAGGAAGACAGATAATTCAACTTTATATTAAATTATTGTCCTCCAAAATTTTCAATTGTAACTATTCTTATAAACTATGTTTTATTTGAATAGAATAGTTGAAATTTATTTTTTTACCCTATACCATGTTTGAGTTCTGTAAAAAGGCCCTAAATATCCACGTACATTTAATGTGTTTTCATCTTTTAACCACATTCTACAATCATAAACGTCGCCATTTTTTGGATCAAGAATACCTGCTTTTAAAAACCAATCAGATTTGCGTTTTGTTAACCCATTAACTATTTGCATTCCAATAATAGGTTTGTCTTTTAGCGTACCTTCACAAGCAGTACAAAGAGGGTTTGCCTCAGTCTTATCAAGAATTTCAGTCACTTTACCATACAACTTGCCGTTTTTAATGTAAAGTTCAACATAAGATTTTGGTTTGCCAGTTTCATCATCTATCGTTTTCCATAAGCCAACTTCTTTTTGAGCCTTTAGTGCTCCTGAGATTAGAACAATCCCAATAATCATGATTAATTTAATACTGTTTTTCATGTTAATTTGTTTTAAATTTCGGTTCAATATTACAAAAAATTCTCCATATTTTAATTTTTCAAATGAAGTTAGTATTTTTTTAATAAATAGTTTTACAGAATAGTTTAAAATAATAAAGCGTTCTTGTTTTTCGTTTAATTAAAAGTGTATTTGGAATTTATATCACTAAAACTATTTATTAAGTTCATTGTTAATAATACGTGGTTAAGTTTAATAATAAAAACGATTTATTTATGAAGACAATTGTTTTATGCTTATTGTTATTTTCGACTATTAGTATTCTTGCTCAGACAACAGAACGCGAGCAACAGGTGCTGGATGAGATAAACCTTGTAAGAACCGATCCTACAGGTTACATCCAATATATAGACTCGTTTTTAGATTATTGGGAATCTGGCGCAACAGAGCGAGCAGCTGCATTAGAACTTAAAAAAGAATTAAAAAAGATGCAACCGTTGCCGGCATTACAATTTTCGCCTGACTTATACATCACATGTAAAAAACATGGTGAATATATTGCAAAAACTAAGAAATTTGAACATTCGGATTGTGATTGTGGCGAAAATATTCAATACGGAAATAGCGACATAAGATTCGCCATTATTGATCTACTTGTTGATAGCGGAATTGAGGGGCGTGGTCATAGGAAAAATCTACTTAATCCAGAGTATAAATATTTTGCGGTTTACGAAGTGCTAAACTCTTCAGAAAAAATGAAGTATGTTTTTGTTCAACAGTTTAATAGGTAAAATTTTCATTATATTTAATTTTAATCGCCCAGTAGACGTATTACAGCTTTTTAACTTTTTCAAAATTTTGTTGTTGTATTTATCACAATAGCCTTAGTTTTTAACAAATTTGTGTGATTAGAAAAAAATATTGCAAATGTGTTTTTTATAGAAATATTTAGTACCTTTGAACTAGTTTTTATGCAAATATTTAATTTGGTTATTAAAGGCTATGGCTGTGGAAACAATACAAGAATTATTAAAGCTTATTCAAAATCTAAACTCTTCTGCTAGCATAAGTAAGCAGGAAGCACTTTCTATTGTTTCAGCTAAAGTTTCTGAATTACAACAACAAAATTTTGAGACTACTGTTTCTGAAGAATTTCAAAATGATTTTGTTTCTGGCATTCTAGACAGAATTCCTGATCCAGTATTTATTAAAGATGAAAATCATAAATGGGTACTACTGAATGATGCATGTTGTAAGATGTTCGGATTTGAAAAGGACTATCTTTTGGGTAAATCCGATTATGACTTTTTTCCAAAAGATGAAGCGGATGAGTATTGGAAAGTTGACAATCTGGTGTTTACTCAAGGAACAGAAATATTAAATGAAGAATTTCAAACTAATCCTGTAACAGGTGAGAAGCAGGTTTTATCGACAAAGAAAACTTTATACACTGATTTCTTAGGAAAAAAATATATTGTTGGTGTTATCAGAGATTTTACATTACTAAAACAAGCTGAGGCTGATTTAAAAGCGATTACTGCATCTAAAGAAAAACTCTTTTCAATTCTAGCTCATGATATTAAAGAACCTTTTAATTCTCTTATTGGATTTTCAGGATTATTGTCCAAGAATTATTTTAATTATAATGATGAGAAAAGATTAAAATTCATAAATATTATTGATAAAGCTAATAGGGAAAATTTATTGTTTATTGAAAACATACTTGCTTGGTCTGCTGGGCAAATGGGTAAAATAGAAAATAATCCGGAAATATTGCAGTTAAATAGTATTATTGAACAAAGTGTCGAAATTTTTGCTTCTCCAATTTTATTTAAAAGCATCAATTTGGTAGTAGAGAAAAAAGCTGAAAACCCAATGGTTATGGCAGATAAATATATGCTTAAAACTATTATCCGAAATTTGTTGTCAAATGCCGTTAAATTTACCCCGAAAGCTGGGAAAATTGAAATTAAGTAAGAGTATACAGATGATCAAAATATAATACTTAAAGTAAAAGACAGTGGGAGTGGAATGACAAAGGAACAGATTGATAATCTTAACAATAAAACCTTTACATCTAGTCCTGGAACAGAAGGCGAAACCGGCATTGGATTAGGATTAAAACTCTGTCAGGAGTTTGCTATTAAATGTGGATGTCATTTGAGTTTTACATCAGCTTTTGGTAAGGGAACAGAGTTCTCTATATTGCTTAAAACAGACGTTTAAAAGTGTAAAACTAAATTTTGATTATGCTAACTGAGACTGATAAATTAAACAATATATTTGCTGCAAAAGATAAATACAGCTCAGACGAGTATATTGCAATACTTGAGCAAAATTTAATAGAATTAGCTCAAAATCAGGCATTTTCAAAAAATCAAAATATAGAGAATATTGTCAGTGACGAAATAATCAACAATAAAGACCATTTTAACTTTGATGTTCTAAACTCAGTACAATATGGTGTTTCAGTTGTTAATGCCAATTCTGAAATTATAATTGCAAATAATGCATTAGCTGAGATTTTTGATACTTCGGCAACTGATCTTATTGGATTAAAATTGTTTAGTTTATTGCATAATGATCATGAAATTTCTAAATGTCCAGTTTGCACAGGAATACATAAAACACAGAGAGCAACAGCAGAATTTTGGAATGACAATATACATGGATTCCTAGAGGTTGATGTAGATCCAATATTTGAAATTGCTGGTTGGGAAAAATGCTCACTTGTAACAATAAAAGATATTTCGGATCGCAAAAGAATACAAAATGATTTGTTATTGAGTAAAAAAAGATACGAAGTTCTTTTCGAGAATTCTCATACAGTTATGTTAATGGTTAATCCGTTTTCTCGAAGAATTGTTAAGGCCAACATGGCTGCTTCCGAATTCTATGGTTATTCAATCGAAACACTTGAAAAAATGAGTGTTGAAGATATAAATACCATGCCCTCAGAACAAATACAGGTAGAATTGAGTAATGCATTGAGAAAAAATAATAATGGATCGGCTTTTAAACATCAATTATCTAGTGGCGAAATAAAAACTGTGGAGATTTTCTTTGGACCCGTTTGTTTCGATGGTAAAGATTTACTATTTGCAGTTATACATGATATTACTGCAAATAATGAATTGTTTCTTAAATTAGAACAAACTAATGCTCAATTGTTAATAGCAAAACATAAAGCAGATGAAAGCAATAGGCTAAAGTCTGCTTTTCTTGCAAATATGAGCCATGAGATTCGTACTCCACTTAATGGTATTCTTGGTTTTGCCGAGCTCCTTAGCTTAGAAAAAGTTGATGATGTAAAAAGAAAAAAGTTTGCAGGTATTATTACCGATTCAGGTATAAAATTATTAAATATTATTAATGATATACTTGATTTGTCAAAAATAGAAGCAGGGGAAGTTAAACCCAATATGGAAGAGTTCGATCTGGTTAGATTTTTCAATGATATATATTTATTTTATATCGAAAGACAAATGCAAGACTTGAAATTCATTTTTCATAAACCTTTAGAAACCACAATTAATATAATTTCGGATAAGACAAAGATTTTTCAAATCGTTCAAAATCTTCTTAGTAATGCATTTAAATTTACAAAATCAGGGCAAATAACTCTTGAATATAAAATAATTGATAATTTATTGATTGTTGAGGTAAATGATACAGGTATTGGCATCGCAAAAGAATATCAGAGCTTAATTTTTGAACGTTTTGTTCAGTTGGAAAACCAGAATATTGGGATAAAAGGAACGGGATTGGGATTGTCAATAGTTAAAAGTCTTTGTAAATTATTGAATGGGGAAATAGTATTATCTTCAGAATCGGAAAAAGGATCTAATTTTAAAGTTTCACTTCCAATAAATCCAGTGAAAGAAATGTTTTTTGATAAAGCGGGGCGAGAAATAGACATAGTTGAGTATAAAACGGTAGAATTAGAAAAATTAATTGGAACTGTAATTATCGCAGAGGACGAAGAAATTAATAGAGAATTCTTTCATAGTACTTTGAATAAATCGAAGTTAAAACTCTATTTCGCTAAAAATGGGGTAGAGGTTATTGAATTAGCACATCAATATCCAGAAACGGACTTGATTCTAATGGATGTTAAAATGCCAATAATTAATGGACTTGAAGCATCAAAAATAATTCTTAAAGATTTCCCTGATATGAAAATTATTGCGCATTCTGCATATGTGACAAAAGAAGATCTTGAGAAAAATATTGATGCAGGATGTATAGACTTTTTAGCTAAGCCATTTAAAATAAATATTCTTATTGATTTATTAAATAAGTATTTAGTAAAATAAGTAAAAAGGACTTTTTACTTTCCATAAACATGAACGCTCGACATTCCGCTTGGCAAATATTGGATTCCCAACCATGTAATTACTAAAACAATAAACGAAAGAGCAAGTAAAATCATCAACAGCTTTTGTTTTTTAGGATATGAAAAATGTAAATGAATGCAAAGCATGTAAAACAACCAAGTAAGTAATGCCCAAGTTTCTTTGGTATCCCATGTCCAATAGTTGCCCCATGCTATTTTCGCCCAAATTGCTCCTAAAATCATTCCTATACTTAGCAATCCAAATCCTGGATACACGAGTTTCATGGACAAATCTATACTCTTCGTGTCGGCGATTCCTGATCTTTTCGTGTTCACAAATCCTATTATTGCCGTTAAGCACGCTGCTGCCAAAACTGCATAAGCAATCATGTAAATAACTACATGCGGAATAAACCATGGGCTTTGTAATGCTGGCATTAAATTCTTACTTTGATATTCTGGGTGAATTATGTCAACCATAATAAATACAGTGGACATTATGAAGCCGAGGAAATATAATGCTTTTACTTTTGTCCTTAAGTATATTATCCATGTAATCAGTGAAACAAACATTGCATACCATAATCGGGTTTCGGCCATTGTCTTTAGTGGCGGTCTTCCAAGTTGTGACCAAAGAACAGAAATAAAGAAAATCAACGAAATATTTGCCAATGCAGGAATAATAGATGAGTATGTTTTTAGAAAATTAGATTTCTTATCAAAAATCAAAGCAATGCTTCCGCTTAACCACGACAAGGTGAATATTATAAATGTTATATTTAGCCAATTCCAAATCATTTTAATCTTTTTTTACAGTTTTGATTTTCGAAAACATCAAATATAATGCACCAGCCATCATCATAAACATTCCCGTGTAAACAATTGGTAACCAAGGGTCAAATACAGCTGAAAATACCGACACCATATCCAAACTTTGAGTGTCTGTGTAATAGGAACTTTGATAAACTGTCCATGAGCCGAATTTTAAAGGCTTATTCACTGCTACTTCGTGTCGCTCTGCACTAATTCCAGATTTTGTATAAAGTTCTATTTCTGACCCAAAATACTTAGGCTCGGGTGGAATAAGTGCAATAAAATCGCCATTTTTGGTTTTAATAGTGCCAGCAGGAATCATACTGCTTCCAGTATAAATCCATTTCTCAAAAGATTTTGAACCATCATTAATCAGTAAATGAACAGCAATCACGGTTTCGGGGATTCCAATAACTGCATAAACACTGTCGTTTGATACCCATGCTGTTGGTAATATCTCAAGTATCTCTGCATCAAAATTGTCGATTCTTAGCTTTTCCCCAAGATGGATTTCATTTAATGAACTTTTGTCTTTACCTGTTAATTCTCCAGTGGAACTAAAAACTCCAATTTTGGGGTTGTAATATTCAATATTAAAGTCTATAAGTTTTATTGCAAAGTCTGGTTCTACATATTTGTTTTCTTCGTCAAAACCATACCAAACAAGAGCTCCTTCGCTAACAGGAAAGTTTAATTTTATTTTATCTGCTTGACCTGCAAATCCAGCCGCAATAACAATCCATAAGCCAAAGTGATTAATAAAAAAGGCAATATTTCTTAAATTGAAAGTATTAAATCGCCGTAAAATCACGAATCCAAGGCATATTAAAAGATATATTGCCGATAAGGAAAAGTACCAAGTGAAAATAATATTGTTAAAGCCAAAGAAGCCTAATAGAAAAAATGATTCTTTTTCTTGTGGCAAAAAAGCCATAATTATTACTAAGATAGAAAAAAAAGCTATTGCAGGAATTGCTGCGACACCAGATGATAAAAATTGAACAACTTTTTTGTTTTTATAAAAGAAGTAAATCAATGGAATTCCAAAAAGAAGTTCGAGAACTATAATTAAATTTATTGGAAATGAAAACCATACAGGCTTAATAAGTCCTAACGCAAAATGCAGGCTTAGTCCTGTAGCAAATAGCAGTACAGGAATTATTATAGAAATTTTTAGTTTCCCTTTATTCATTTTGCAAAAATATTAAAATAAAATCAGCTAAATTATTTTATTTGAGCAGATGGTTCGCTGAACTATTTTAATCTTTTAGGTTCTGGCATTTTGCTTTCTCTTTCTTTTGCAATTTCAAGCCATTTTGGAAGAGTATTTTTTAACCATTCGTCTTTTGCTGACTGAAGTTTAGTTATGTCAAGACCAATATAAACCTGAGCTTTTTCTTTTGTGCTAAGGTCTGGCATTTCAACCGCTTTATTATAGCCTAGTTCTGCAAGTAATCTAGCAATTTCGATACGAGCTTTAGATGCTTTTTCAATTCCATCTGAAATAATCCTTAAGCATTCAACTGGAGAGTGAAATGATCCACCATGACTTGCAGCAACATAGTCCCATCTCCATTGAGCCTGACGAATATATTTGTGAATAGGAATCAATTGTTCGTCTGTAGCTCCTTTTTCAATGGCAAAAGCTGTTTCTATATGGCATTGAACAAGCATATCTTCTAATTGAATTTTTTGCTGATATACTTTATCCTGTCTTTCAGTAACATTCTCAGTTAGATCTTCTGCAGATTCGCGATGACAAACCATACACGAATTTTCAATATTATTTAATGGACTTTGAATTTTATGGTCTGTCATTTTTTGAGAACCTTCTCTAACATAAGGCATGTGGCAATCTGCGCAAGATATTCCTCTTTCATAATGTATCCCAGTTGTAAATATTTCATAATCAGGATGTTGCGCTTTTATCATTGGGGTTTTACTAAGTGGGTGTACCCAATCCGAAAATTCAATTTCGTCATAATAAGCTTCAATTTCATCCATCGACATTCCTTTATCCCAAGGGAGAGTAACATATTTTCCGTCACCTTTAAAGTAATATTCAACATGACATTGAGCACAAGCCAAACTTCTTTTTTCATTAAGAGTACAAGCAGTAACATCTTTGTTCTGGCGCTGCCATGCTTCGATTAATGGAACTTGTACAATTCTAAGAGATTGATTCTCGGGATTATGACAATTGGCGCATCCAATAGGATTTACAATTTCTGAAAGATTTTCAGACCAAGGCATCTTGAAAAAATCTGCTGCCCCAATTTCGTTTATAACTCTTGGAACATCGGGGCTTTTACATGTCCAGCAACTTGATTTTTGAATATCATGGTTGCTTTCATCTGGAGTACCTGTACGCAAGGTCTTGCGAATATCTGTTACAGCATAAATATGTCCACGTGGTTGGTTATAGTCTTGAGAAAAAGAATATCCCGCAAAAAGTATAACTATTCTTGGATCTTCTTCTAATGCATCGCGCATAGCATTGCCGTTATATTTCGATTTGTACGAAGTATCAGCCATCTGTTGGTAGCTTTCGTATTCTCGTGGATAGGCTTTTCCCCACATTTCATTACGAGGCTCAAACTCACTTAACTCATACATTGGTATATTCATCAAAGTTGCCTCTGTTCTGCGCTGTATAATTGATGACGCAAACATTCCAAGAACGAAAACTACTCCTGTTGTTCCAATAAATAGAATCCAACCTAACCAAGGTTTTTTCTCAACTAAATTGCGTAAATTGAATTTCATATGTCTGTTTTTATTTTATATTCTTATTATTTTTTACTTTGCAAAAAGCAAAACGTTTACTTTCTTAACCATTCTGGTTCTGGTGATTCTGGAACTGGAACCGTTGCCCAAGGAGTTGTACTTAAGCTACGCATTGATCCATGAGGGACTTCTCTGTGGCAATCCCAGCATTTTTTTCCATTCCCATCTTGTGTTTCCTCAAAACTAACGTTTGCATTTACCATCTCCGTTAAAGCGCCATGACAACGTATGCAATTTTCCATAACAACTTTACATCCCGGATCACGCATTGTTATACTTTGTTTATATGTTCTTGCTGTAAAAATTGCCGAGTGTCGCATCCCATCCATTGCTTTAAAATAGTACGTTCTAAAAATATTGTCGTGTGGAACGTGACAATCGTTACATGTTGCATGTTCTCTATGTGAAGAATGGCTCCAAGTTACATATTCGGTGGTCATTACGTGACAATTAACACATGTAGCAGGATCATCCGACAAATATGACCATGCACGTGATACGTAAAAACTGTATAATCCAGTGCCACAAAGCGTTCCAAGTATTATTATAACTGGAACTTTCCATTTTGCTGGAGGTATAAATCTAGATATAAGTTTTTTTATCTGTAACATTTGTTACAAAACTAAATAAATATTTAATATAAAAGGTATGTTGAAAGAAATTTAGAATGATTCTTTATAAATAGTCGCAGAGCGCTTTTCGATTGCAATGTTAGGTATTATATTTATATGTTAGTTACAAGCAAAAGAATTATTCGTTTTAATAAAATCAATTCAGAATATTTTATAATTTTGCATATATTTTATTTGATTATTGCTAATCTGAATTAGTAAAATCTGTTTTTTTAATGAAAAAAAATCTAGCGATATTATTTTTATTTATCTTTATCCTGCAGATAGCCGGTCCATATCCTTGGTTTAAAGTAGTTGATACAATTATACATGAGAAAATGATTAATAGGATTGCTAAAATTAGTGATTCTGACAAGCTTTGTTTAGTTACTATTCCTGAAAATAAAATGTCTGAAGTTTATTGGAAAGTAAAAAACAAGGAATTTCGGTATAAAAATGAAATGTATGATGTTGTTAAACTTAAATATTCTGGAAGCGAAAGACACTATTATTGTATAAAAGATTCAAAAGAGAATGAACTCTTGGCCTCATACTTAAAACAGGTTAAAGCACTAAAAACAGTTGAAAAAAGAATAAGAATTATGCTGATTACCAATTATTTACCCCAAAATTTGATTGTTAAACTCTATAATTCATTTGTCGTATATTCATATTTTGAATTGCCTAAATTCTATGTTTCTAAAATTATAGAAATAAATTCTCCTCCACCGCAAATTAGCTAATCTGTATTGTCCATTTATTGTGGATGTAAAACTGAATTGTTTTATTCGGTTTAATAAATTATAACATTATAATTTTTGCCTTTGTAAATGTATATACAGGTGATATTCGTTGTAATTAATATAAATAAAAATTACCAAAATTTTAAAATAAAAATAATGAAAATACATATATATTTATTTGCCTTTTTTATGTGTTGTGGGAGCGCTGTTTTTTCTCAAGTTAACGCCCCAGATACAACAACGATAATAAATTTAAATGAAGTGATAGTGACTGCTAATAGAATGCCAGTTCTTTTTATCAATAACCCAGGCTCAATGTCTTTGGTTACAGTTGAGGAATTGAACGGTATTTCAAAGGCGATAGCAGTTGAGGAAGCCTTAAGATTGGTTCCTGGTGTGAGAATCGATAATCAGCATGATGGGGAACGTGTTCATGTTTCTATTAGAGGTCAGGGGATTTTAACGGAACGTGGATTGAGAGGTATTGGTGTTATTCTAGATGGTATTCCACTTAACGATCCATCAGGTTTTGCTCCCGATCTTTACGATGTTGATTGGAGTACTGTAAATAAAATTGAAGTCTTGCGCGGACCCGTTGCTGGACAATATGGTGGCGGAGGTGCCGCTGGAGTTATCAATATTAGTACTGCTGATGGTGGGATAAAACCGTTTGGAGGAATTGTAAGTCAAGGTGTTGGCTCAAATGGCTTTGCAAAATCTTTAATACAGTTTAATGGGTATAAGGATGATGTAGATTACAGAATTAGTTATTCTAGAGCTGGTGGCGACGGTTATCGCGATCATCAGGCTTATTGGGGAAATAAACTTTACGAAAAAATCAATTTTCATCCTAATACTAAACTAACAATTACTCAGATTTTTTCACATTCCGACTATTTTCAACAAAATCCTGAAGGTTTGAATCTTGCTCAATTCGATAATTTGTTGCAGGCAAATCCAGATGCATGCCCTTTTAATGAGTACCAAAAAACAAATAGAACTACAGCAGGAATTGCTGGTACTTACAAATTTAACGATATGCATAGCTTGCAGGTAAGTTCATACGTACGATCATGGCAATACAAAGAAACCAGTAATAAAAGCGCAGAATATCGAAACTACACTTCTCCAGGAACTAGCTTTCAGTATAATCTAAAACTTGGAACCGGTAAATTAAAAAACAATTTTAGCATTGGTGCTGATTATAAGTCGCAGATTATTAATATTTACAAACTTCAAAGTGAAGGTAATTTGTCCAGAATCGAAAGCATTGACGAAACTAATATTGAAAACGATAGCTTATTGGCAAATCAGATTATAAATCAAAACAGTATTGGCGGTTTTGCTCTGTACCGACTTGAATATTCAAAATTTAATCTCTTTGGAAGTATTAGATATGATGCAATGTACAACGAACTGACTAATAAAATGCTTCCAGTAAATTCGGCTTCTACATCAAAAGATTTCGCAAATCTTTCAGCAAGAATTGGTGCCGCATATTCTGTAAATGATGGGATTAATGTTTTTGTAAACTGGAGTCAGGGTTTTATGCCTCCGTCAACTGAAGAATTAGCTTGTAATCCTGTATCTTATAGCGGTTTTAATACTTACCTTGTGCCAGCATTATCTCAAAGTTCTGAAGTCGGATCTCGTGGTTTCTTTGGAAAATGGTTGTTTTACGAAGTGACATTGTTTAAAATGGATACTGAAAATGACTTTTTTAGATTTAAACAATCTGGAAGAGGAAATCAGGAAGTGTTTTACGGCAATGCTGGAAATAGTACCCGTAAAGGTATTGAAACTTATTTTTCCTTGAAAATAATTGACAATTTAAATCTTCAATTGGCTTACACATACTCTGATTATAGATATACTTCTGCAGTTGTTGATCCTGTTTATACTGATACAGCTTATGTCCTTACAATTCCACCTGTGGCTGGTCAGTATTTGCCAAATTCACCTAAACATCAATTATATACAGAATTGTCGTATAAAATCAATAAAAATTTCAGACTAAGTGTTAGTACTGAACTTCAATCGAAGTGGGCAATTTATACTGATGCTGCTGCTTATGCTGGAGAACTTGATCCTGCAATCTATCAAAATTGGCAAAGTGGATTCAATTTGTATCATGCAAAAATTACCTATCTGTGGGATATGTGGAACATTAATGGCGAATGTAGTCTGGCATGCCGTAATATAACTGGTGCTACCTACATGGCTTTTACAGAACCTGATCCTGATGGAAACGCATATCAACCTGGGCCTGGGAGAGAATTGTTTGCAAGTGTGAAAATTAAATTCTAAAAATAAATTAAACTTATGATTGAAAGGTTGCATCGGTTAACTAAAAAACCGTTGCAGCTTTTTTGTTTAACCCTTTTGTTGATTATAAATAATAGTGTTGTATGAATCTATAAAATATTGTTAATTGTTTAGGTGGTTTGTTTGTTTTTTTGGACGGAAGACCGAAGACCGAAGTCAGGAGGCTGGAAGAACACTGCTGAGAATTAATACGTATTGAAAAAACTTCAGACAATAAGCTTCAAACCACCAATCTTCGGTCTTC
>JBBQCZ010000088.1:0-16148 GCA_038319215.1 Bacteroidales bacterium
AGTTGCTGGTGTTTATGATGTTTCTTTATCTGTTTACAATGATGGAGGTGCAAACACATTAGCAGAAAATGATTACATCACAGTTACATCGGGATCGGATATAAATACAACACTTTACAACAATGTAAAAGTATATCCTAACCCAGCTACTCACCAAATTACTGTTGAAGCAGAAAACCTAAAATCAATTAGTATTGTTGACGTTCTCGGCAAAGTTGTATACAGTTCAAATTCAGCATCTGAAAAAGAGACTATCGATATTAGCAAACTGAATAAAGCAAATTACTTTATTAAAGTTGTTACAACTGAAGGTGAAATTACAAAAACAATTTCAATAAAATAACTAATATGCTTAGGCATATTAAAACTCCGGTCCACAAGATCGGAGTTTTTTTATTTCTCTAAATCATCAACTTTATGTTAAAAATGTTAATTCTCTTTGTAGGCTGATACTTAAAGTATATTTTTACACAACAATTTATTGTAAAATGTGTTTCAATAGAAATTAAAAAAAATAATTAGTATGAGTAAGTCAATTTATGTTTTAATGGTTTTAAGCCTAGTGATTATGATAAGTTCATGTAAACAAAACACAAAACAAAATGATGGATTAGCAGACAATCCACTTTTGCAAGAATGGGATACCCCTTATGGAGTTCCACCATTTGATAAAATAAAAGACGAACATTATGAGCCAGCTTTCGATGCTGCAATGAAAGAACAAAACGATAACATTCTAAATATTATCGAAAATAAAGAAGAACCGACATTTGAAAACACCATAGAAGCACTTGACTTTAGTGGGTTATTGCTTTCTAAAGTTGGTGGAGTATTTTACAATATGCTATCGTCTAACACTTCGGATAGCTTACAAGCAATTGCTCAAAGAATTTCACCAAAAATTTCGAAACATAGCGACGAAATCGTAATGAATGCGAAACTTTTTGAAAAAGTTAAAGCAGTTTATGCTGAAAAAGATCAGTTAGGGCTAAACGAAGAACAAAGTATGTTACTTGAATTAACTTACAAAAGTTTTATTTCAGGTGGGGCAAATCTAACAGATGTTGACAAAGAAAGAATGAAGGATATTAACAGTAGATTATCATTGCTATCACTTCAGTTTGGAGACAATTTACTTGCTGAAGTAAATAATTACAAATTAGTAATCGACAACAAAGCAGATTTAGCAGGTTTACCTGTTGGTCAAATAGAAGCAGCTGCAATTACTGCTAAAGAAAATGGAATGGAAGGCAAATGGGTTTTTACTTTACAAAACTCTAGCGTTCTACCATTTTTACAATATGCAGACAATCGCGAATTAAGAAAAGAGATTCAGACTGCTTATGTAAACAAAGGAAACAACAACAATGCAAATGACAATAAAGCTATAATACTTGAAATTACGGAATTGAAAATAGAAAAAGTCCAACTTTTAGGTTATAATAATTATGCTTCATTTGTATTGGAAGATAATATGGCAGAAAACCCTGAAAATGTTTACAAACTTTTGGATCAATTATGGAAACCAGCTCTAAAAATAGCAAACAAAGAAGCAGATATGTATCGCGAGATGATGAAAAGAGATGGCGTTGACGGCAAATTAGAAGCATACGACTGGCGCTATTACACAGAAAAAGTAAGAAAAGAGAAATATGATCTTGACGAGGAAATGCTCAAACCATATTTTAAACTAGAAAATGTAAGAGATGGTGTTTTTGACGTTGCAAACAAACTTTATGGTTTAAATTTTACATTGGATAAAACCATTCCACTTTACCATGCAGATGCTGAAGCATACGTAGTAACCGACGAAAATGGCAATCATGTTGCAGTTCTTTATATGGATTATTTTCCACGTGCAAGCAAACGCGGTGGTGCATGGATGGACAACTTTAGAGGCCAGTATGTTTATGATGGAAAAAATGTTGCTCCTATAATTACAATAAATTGCAACTTTACCAAACCCACAGAAACACAAGCATCTTTGTTAACTTTCGACGAAGCTTCTACTTTATTTCACGAATTTGGTCATGCATTACACGGAATGCTTTCACAATGTACTTATCCTTCAACAAGTGGCACAAATGTTCCTAGAGACTTTGTAGAGCTACCATCACAGATTATGGAAAATTGGGCTGCCGAGCCAGAAGTAATGAAAATGTATGCTCGTCACTACAAAACAAATGATCCTATTCCAGATGAGTTAATTGCAAAACTTGAAGCAAGTGGTACTTTTAATCAGGGATTTGCAACAGTAGAATATTTGGCTGCCTCATATTTGGATATGTACTGGCACACAATGACAGAAATGACAGAAACCGACGTTTTAGTTGCAGAAGAAAAAGCACTAAATAAAATAGGGTTGATTCCTGAAATAGTTGCAAGATATCGTAGCACATATTTTTCACACATTTTTGGTGGCGGATATTCTAGTGGATATTACAGTTATATATGGAGTGAAGTACTTGATGCAGACGCTTTTCAAGCATTTAAAGAAAATGGATTGTTCGATAAAGAAACCGCCAATTCGTTTAAGAAAAATATTTTATCAAACGGTCACAAAACAGACCCTAAGACAATGTTTGTTAACTTTAGAGGCCGCGAACCAAAAATTGATGCTTTACTTGAAAAAAGAGGTTTAAAATAAAAAATGTAGAAACCGAAAAAAAGCAGCATAGTTTTATTATGCTGCTTTTTTGTTTATACTAGAACAGACAATCTAACCAAGATTGCTCAACATTTTAAGTGTCTCAAAATTAAGAATTTCGATGCTCTTATTATTGATTGCAATGATATTATCTCTTTTAAGGTCAGATAAAATCCTCACAAGATTTTCTGTTGCAAGACCAGAGAACTCAGCAATATCTTTTCTAGTTACGGTAGTCTCAATAACATTGCTTTCAAAAACTTTGGATGACAAATACAATAGCGAATCACAAACTTTTCCTAAAGCCTGTTTGTTTGCCACACTTCCAAGTTTATCATAAACATTCTGAAGAGAATTTGAGCACATCCTCATAATCTCGATTGAAAATGCAGGATTTTTCCTTACAATCTGATCAAACACATTTCTTTCGACAAGGCAAATTTTTGATGGCAATAAAGCCTGACAACTAAAATGATAATAATTATCACCATACAAACTTGAAAGGCCAATAATATTAAAAGGTTTTGTAATTTTAAAAACATGGCTTTTATAATGAGAATTTTCAACAAATGCCTTGACCATTCCCTCTTTTAATATCATAATAAATGATGCAAAAGAACCTTGTTTACAAATTGTTTCTCCTTTTTTAAACTCAATTTGCACTTTAGTTAGAGCCTCAATTTCCTCATCCGATAATGAAAGATTCTTAAGATATTCTATAAAACTTTGCTCATTATGACTGAGTTTTGCTTTACTCTCAATACTTTCAGAGTATATCGCCTTCAATTTTCGGAAAGAAAGATATTGATTTATTTTTTCGACAACAGTCTTAAATAACCTATTTTCTTCCTCTAAAAAAACTCCTTTTTCTGCCCTTACAGGTTTAATATAACAAAGAGTAATTTCTCCTGCAGGTAGGTTATCAATAAAAAGATCAGACTGCTGCTTTAGTTCTGTTCTTTTAAAATTTTCACTTTCAACCTCAACTCCAGAAACAGAAATACGAACCTTGCAAATGTCTGAATATCTCCAGCCAACAGGAATAGCTTCTGAAACTTGAGATAAAACCATCTTTAAATCAGAGTCAAAATCCTTTAAAACCTCATCAATCTGATATATACATTCAAGCTCTTTCTTTCTCTCATCCAGGCTCTTAAGTATTATTTCTATATTGCCATTATCTTCCTGCATCGTGTACATAATTACAGCCCAAAATTAAGAAAAATCAATTAACAGACAAATATCATTGATAAAAATCAATTAGAACTATGCAAACATAATTAATGCAAACAACTTTATTATAAAAAACAAATGCTACTTTTGTTTCGTGATATTTGTTTAATTTAAATCCCGCAAGGGAAGATATTAATACTAAAAATTTTAAAGAGATGAATGTAGAAAAAATCATGATCGACTTGGAAAAAAAACATCCAGGTGAAGTTGAGTATCTTCAGGCAGTAAAAGAAGTTATTGAAACTATCGAAGATGTTTATAACGAGAATCCTCAGTTTGAAGCTAACGGCATTATCGAAAGAATTATCGAGCCAGACAGAATTTTAACTTTTAAAGTTCCATGGACTGATGATAAAGGAAATGTTCACGTTAACTTAGGTTACAGAATTCAATTTAATGGTGCAATCGGACCTTATAAAGGCGGATTAAGATTCCACCCAAGTGTAAACCTTTCTATTTTAAAATTCTTAGGTTTTGAACAAATTTTCAAAAACGCACTTACAACATTACCTATGGGTGGTGGTAAAGGTGGTTCTGATTTCAATCCTAAAGGAAGATCAGATAGAGAAATCATGCGTTTTTGCCAAGGTTTCATGATGGAATTGTGGAAAATCATCGGCCCAGAAACTGACGTTCCTGCTGGAGATATCGGTGTTGGTGGAAAAGAAATCGGTTTCATGTTTGGCATGTACAAAAAATTAGCTAGCGAACATACAGGTGTTTTAACTGGTAAAGGTCGCAATTGGGGTGGTTCTTTAGTTCGTCCTGAAGCTACAGGTTTTGGTAATGTATATTTTGCAAAAGAAATGCTTGCAACTAAAGGAGAATCTTTCGCAGGTAAAACTGTTGTTGTTTCAGGTTTTGGTAACGTAGCTTGGGGTGCTGTAACTAAAGTTACTGAATTAGGTGGTAAAGTTGTTGCAATTTCTGGTCCAGACGGTTACATCTATGATAAAGATGGTATCTCAGGAAAGAAAATTGACTACATGCTTCACCTAAGAGCTACTAACGAAGATGTTGTTAAACCTTATGCTGCTGAATTTGGCGCTGAATTCCATCAAGGAAAAAGACCATGGGAAGTTAAATGCGATGTTGCTTTACCTTGTGCTACTCAAAACGAATTAGGAAAAGAAGATGCTGCCAATTTAGTTAAAAACGGTTGTATGTGTGTTTGCGAAGGTGCAAATATGCCTTGTACTCCTGAAGCAGTTGAACTGTTCCAAGAAAAGAAAATATTATTTGCTCCTGGTAAAGCAGCTAACGCTGGTGGTGTTGCTACTTCAGGTCTCGAAATGTCACAAAATTCTATGAAATTATCATGGTCTGCTGAAGAAGTAGATGCTAAATTACACGGAATTATGGTTAATATTCACGAAGCTTGTGTTAAACACGGAAAAGAAGCTTCTGGATTTGTTAACTATGTTAAAGGTGCTAACATTGCAGGTTTCTTAAAAGTTGCCGACGCAATGGTAGATCAAGGAGTTCTTTAATCAGAGCTTAAAAAGCTACATATTATTCAAAAAACCTCTTCCGATTGGAAGAGGTTTTTTTTTGCTTATTTTTCGTCGGCAAAACAACTCATATTGGTATTATTATTTTACACATATTTGGTCATGTGGCTAAAATTGTTATATTGTCCCTTATTATTTAAAAACTAATCAATAAGACAATTATGTTAACTTATAAAATTTGTAAAAAAGAAAGTGATTTTATCGAAACAAGTATTAACCAAAGTGTAGATTTTTTACACACTCATCTCGAAAAATTCGGAGACGACCCTAAAGACATTAAAAAATGTATCGATTATGCTCTGACTAAAGATTCTGGGAAAGGCGGTTTTGTACTTTTAGCGTATTATGAGGAAAAACTAGCAGGTGTTTTAATAATGAATAATACTGGAATGGAAGGTTTTATTCCAGAAAACATTTTGGTTTATATCGCTGTAGATTCGGCTCACAGAGGCAAAGGTTTCGGAAGACAAATTATAGAAGAAGCAATTAAAAATGTTGATGGCAGAGTTAAATTACATGTCGAATATGATAATCCTGCAAAAAGACTCTACGAAAGATTGGGGTTTACATCAAAATATGCAGAAATGAGATTTGAAAACAAAAAATAAACAAGCTCGATTTTACTAAAATTACAGTTAGAATAAAAAGGCACTATCAAGACTAATAGAATTATGGCATCTTTAAAAATAAATACCGAAGAGATTATCTCAAATATTAAAGAAATTAGTAAATTTCTAAAGAACAACAATAAAGAATGGAGTTTAATTACTAAAGTTTTCTCTGGCGATTTTGAGTTATTGAAGAGGATTTTAATTCCCGATGTTTTGAAGGATATTCACTCTGTAGGCGACTCTAGACTTAGCAGTTTGAAAAATCTAAAAAAAATAAATCCAGACTTAATTACAATTTACATTAAACCTCCAGCATTAGTTTATATTGATGAGATTGTACAATATGCCGACATTTCGTTAAACACTTCGTTAAAGACAATTTTAGCTATTGATAAAGCTGCTGCAAATTACAACAAAATACATAAAATAATTATTATGATTGAGTTGGGAGAGCTCCGCGAGGGTGTAAAAAGGGACGAATTACTTAAGTTTTATGAAAAAATATTTGAGCTTAAAAACATTGAAGTAATTGGTTTGGGTTCAAATCTTGGATGCATGTATGGCGTAGAACCTACCTATGACAAGCTTTTACAATTGTGTTTGTACAAAGAACTTATACAGGCAAAATTCAATCGAGATTTGCCAATAATTTCGGGTGGAAGCTCTATTACTTTACCTCTTATAAACAGCAATTCGGTTCCTAAAGACATGAATCATTTTAGAATTGGAGAAGCCGCTTTTTTCGGAACTTCGCCTTTAGACAATTCGCAGTTTATGAATTTATATACAGAAGCTTTTGTTTTCGAAGCAAACATAATAGAACTTTACGAAAAAGAAATGGTTCCTGATGGGGTAATAAATGACGCAAACATTGGTCACACAGCCGATAGGGAAGATACAAACTCAAACGCAACAACAATAAAAGCAATACTCGATTTTGGACTATTAGATGTAGACAAAAACGATATTGAAGCATTAGATAAAGATGTTACTTTTGTTGGAATTACATCAGACATGATGGTTGTAGATCTTGGAATAAACAAAAATGCAGAAGGCAAAAAGAAATATTCTATTGGTAGCAAAATTCAATTCACACCTTCATACATGGGCGTTGCACGACTTTTAAATTCTGGTTTTATTGACCATGAATATGTATAAATCAAAATTACCCATTTGATTTTTTACTCAACCATCAATTTCCCAACCGAAATTTTATCGCCAGCAACTAGTTTTACAAAATAAATGCCTTTGGAGAGGTTGGAGATTAGCTTCGCTGCGTCGCACTGAGCTGGGTCGAAGTGAGGGCTAAAGCCGTTGAGATTTGTTCAGCATTGTAATTTGTGATTTCCTTCACCGCTTTACCATTAATGTCGAAAATTGTAACTTCAGTCGGAAAATCGGTTGCTTCTATTGTGAAAGTGTTATGTGTAAGATTTGGAAAGATAAAATTAGCTTCTACAACTGCACACTGTTTACAATTTTTCTTTAATAAACATTGCTTTTAATCTCTGCTTAAATTTCTCAATCATTTCATCTGAGTACAAGTCTGGAGAGTAAACATATTGCGTAGAAAAACCTTTAAATAAAGATGAAAACACCAATATTTCTAACTCCGGTTTTACAAATCGCTCTGCAAAATATTTGTAAATCAACTCCTGACTCTTCTGTATCTTTTCGCTATACTCATCTTTCCTCAGAATCTCAAATACGTCTTTTTGCAACGAAATTTGAAAATAAAGCTTCCAATGCTCGTTGTTTTTCTTCATTAAATCAATTATCAAACTGAAAAAATCTTCCATTTCCTGCGATGTAATCTCATCATCATGATCAGGATTCATCAAATTCATTACATCTGCTGTAATTTCATCCATAATTTCTTGAAGAAGCGCCTCTTTACTATCGAAATAATTATACATTAATCCTTTGGAAATACCAGCTTCCTTTGCAATCATACTTATTGAAGATGCATGAAATCCTTTATCCGCAAAAAGCCGAACTGAAACATCTAATATTTGCTGACGTTTTTCCCATCTTATTATTTCGAATTGTTTTGCTGTTCTGGGTGACATTTTATTGTTTTTTGACTGAACGTTTGGTCAAAGGTAGCGAGACATTTTTAAAAATGCAAGTTTTTTAAAGATTAGTTTCTTTTCGCTTTCATTCACAGATACTTCGAAAATATTTATTTTACTATCACAAATTGTTTAATTTCCACCTTGGAGTTGCTATAGAATCGAATAAAATAAAATCCGTTTTCAAGAAAAGACAAATCTACTTTATTTGAAGTAAGATTTTGCAGTTCAAAAACTATCTGAGCATTGCTATTAAGAACTTGTAATTTATCCAAACTAAAACTCTTTGAATTCTCGAAATATAACATCCCCTTAGATGGATTTGGAAACAAGGAAATATTAGAATCCGAAGAACGTGTAATAGCAAAAGTTAAATCGACCGGAAAGAACTTTATCCGATATGGGTTTTCCCAACTTGTTGAGGTCGCATTACCAATAAGCTTTACATAAATTTCATTATCAGAAGGTGGAACATTAACAAATGTTGTATCGATTGCATTAATAATCTCTTTGGATAATATCAAGTTTTCGTCTAGATCGTAAAATTCAATTGAATTTATTGCTGATAATTCTCCATCAAGCACAAAAGCTATAGTGTTGTTCTCTTCACATTTTAGTTTGAAAATATCTTCGTCTAAGCTATTTCTATTCTGTTGAAAAGTTACATAACCCAAAACTTCTCTGTTTAAATTTAGTTCATAGGCATAGGGAAACAAATTAGGCTCATCTAAGCCACGAATAACCGACAAATAGTCGTTACCCTCGCTTGTGTGAAATACATCTGTCAACAAAGTGTCTGTAATTCCCAAAGGAACTGGATTATTTTCGGCATCATGCAGCCATTGTTTTTCGATTGAAACGGCACCATCACCAATAAGTCCAACATCCCAACCTATCCAGATTGATGTTATGTAAGTGTATTTTATATTTGTTGGCAATGGCATATTTGGGTTATACGA
This sequence comes from Bacteroidales bacterium, assembly GCA_038319215.1. Lineage (GTDB taxonomy): Bacteria > Bacteroidota > Bacteroidia > Bacteroidales > ML635J-15 > Bact-19. The sequence goes on from JBBQCZ010000088.1 coordinate 9,034, forward strand.
AAAACTCTCTGGGCTTTCGTTTATTCCAATAATATCGTCTATCTGACTACCATTGCAATTTATATCTACATTGTCGAAGGTAGAGTTGCCAAACAAACCACCTTCACTGGCAATACAATTTTCGTTTCCGCCAAATAAGTAAATACCTTGAGGAAATCCGTCACAAAAAGTATAATTATTATATTCGTAAAGCAAATCTCTATTGGCTTCAGTATTTCCAAGAGCATTTGGAATTTCAGTTTTTGTTGGGTCTAAAGACGTGTTAGAACCCAGATGTGGAGTACCAAATGTTACAACGCGAGCAACTTTATGTCCATCTTCAGTTGTTGGGTCGATCCAATTAACATGCATATTGTTCTCGTCGGTTCTTTGAAGATACTCACGAATACACATTCCACCCATAGAATGTCCAACCAGAATTACTTTTTCGGCTCCAGTATAATCCAGAACTTCTTGTATCATTTTATTAAGAGCATATCCTTGCTTAAAGATCGCAGCTTCGTTACTTTGATCGAAATAATCATTAAAAAACCCGGCTGCGCCATCAATGCTTTCTTCTTGGAAATTAATTGCAAATAGATTAGAGTCTGTCCATTCGTGGATATATTCGTCAATATTATCAGAATAATTTCTTCGCCCGATATTAATTTCATCACCATTAAAAGTGAAGTCTTCCCATTTTACATCTTCCGACATTATAGCAGATTCGGAATCATCATCGGCATTTAAAACTATGTCAAAAACATTTATATCACCCATGTTATCATGGTCTCTAAGATACTCCATTGCTCCTGCAAATGCATTTTCGTAGTCGGCTAAGCCATGAACAAAAATTATTGGATAAGGAAGTTTGTTTTGAGCAAAAATAGAATTTTGACTATTCGAGATTAATAATACAACTCCCAATAAGATAAAAAAGAATTTTAATTTCATGATAATACGATTGCTTAATTTTTTAATTGCTTAAAAGTAATAATAAATTTTGGGATGGGAATAAATCAACTTAAAAAATAAAAAAATCATGCTCTAGCAAGTACAGCAATGCTTAATTTAAGTCCTTTTATAGTTAATAAAACCTCTCCACAGGCTTCAATTGTAGAGCCAGTTGTTATAACATCATCAATTAGAAGCACATGTTTGTTTTCTAATAATTCGGGATTATTAATTACAAACTTTCCCGACACATTTTTCCATCTTTCGTCTTTTGTCATTTTGGTTTGGGTTACGGTTTCCTTTGAGCGTACAAGATTATCAATCAGCATTGGAATTTTTGTCACCTTCGATATTCCCTCTCCTATCATTTCGCTTTGATTATAACCTCGCTGTTTTTGTCTATTAGGATGCAGCGGAACTGGGATGATAAAATCGATGTCTGTAAAGTTTTTCGAGCTAAGCATTTCTGCTCCCAATTCTTTTCCGAGAAGAATGCCAATTTCGGGTTTGTTTTTATATTTAAGACCATGCAGTAACTTACGAAACCGACTTCCTTTATGAAATTCGAAAAGCGCTGTTGCCTTTTCAACTTTTATCCTTCCAGTAAAAAGATTTACTACTGGATTTTCTAAATCCATGCAATAATCTGTTCGTGGAAGATCGTATAAACACTTAAAACAAACCGGACCTTCATTCTTATAAAGAGCAGTACCACAAGCATCACATGTGTGTGGAAACAGTAAGAACCAAAAATCTTCAAGATATTGAATTAGTCTTTTCAAAGTTTAAAATTTATATCAAAAGTAAAAAATATGATTAACATTTATGGAAACTTTTTTCTTTTTTCATCAACGACGCCAAAATAAACTTAAAAATCAAAATTATGAAAACTAAGATTTTTTTAATCAGTATTTGCTTCCTTTTAACCAGTCTATTTTCGATGGCCGCTGGTTCAATTTCAGGAACAGTAGGAGATAACGCAACCGGAAATTCTATCTCGGGTGCAGAAGTTAAACTTTATAATATGAGTATTATTATCGGAACAGTAAAAACCGACAATACTGGCTCTTTTGAATTTAAAGAATTAGCAAATGGCGTTTACAGTATTCGCATCAATTATTCGGGATTTGTTGAATACTTTGAAAAAAATATTATTCTAGCAGAAAACGAACATCACAAAATGACAGTTTTTCTTGATGCTCCAATTGTTGTAGACGACAAGATAGTGCTAAAAGAAGAAATGCAACCAATAGAAACATCTATTACCAATGCTTCGCGAGTGAATTGCAAATCCTCAGCGCCTGCAGGTGCTAGTTATGATGCTGAAGATTATTATATAGATCATAATACAGAATCCTATGATTATATTCAGGAAAATAATTTTAAAAAATCTAAAGATGATCCACTTTCTACTTTTTCTATAGATGTTGATCGTGCGTCTTATGCAAATGTGCGCAGGTTTATAAACAGCTCGACTATGCCTTATAAAGACGCTGTGCGAATCGAAGAAATGATTAATTATTTCGATTACGAATATGAAAACCCAAAAGGCGACGATCCATTTGCAACCCATCTTGAACTTGGCGAATGCCCTTGGAACTCAAAAAATAAACTTTTGATGATTGGAATTCAAGGCGAAAGAGTTGCAGAAGATAAAATTCCGGCATGCAATCTGGTTTTTCTAATTGACGTTTCTGGCTCTATGGGTTCAGATAACAAACTACCATTATTGAAAAAATCTTTCAGAATATTGATTGACAAACTGAGACCACAAGACAAAGTTGCCATAGTTGTTTATGCTGGCGCAGCAGGTTGTGTTCTTCCATCAACTAGTGGATTAAACAAGGCAAAAATTATATCCGCTCTCGACAAACTAGAATCGGGTGGTTCAACTGCTGGTGGAGAAGGTGTTATATTAGCTTACAAAATTGCGGTTGAAAACTTCATAGAAGGTGGAAACAATAGAGTTATTCTTGCCTCGGATGGTGATTTTAATGTTGGGGCAAGTTCCGATTCTGAAATGGAAAGACTTATTGAATCGAAGAGAGATTTAGTTGTTTATCTTACAATTCTCGGTTTTGGAATGGGTAATTACAAAGACTCAAAAATGGAAAATATGTCAAACAAAGGAAATGGCAATTACGCATATATTGACAACATCATGGAGTCAAATAAAATTTTTGGTCAAGAACTATGGGGAACGCTTTACACTATTGCTAAAGACGTTAAAATACAGATTGAATTCAACCCTGGCAAAGTAAAGGAATACAGACTTATTGGTTATGAAAATCGCATGTTGAACAAAGAAGATTTTAACGACGATAAAAAAGATGCTGGCGAAATCGGAAGCGGACATACTGTTACTGCAATTTATGAATTGGTAATGGCTGACGGAGAATTAGGTAGTTCAAATGTTGATCCTCTTAATTACCAAACTTCGCAAGTAGTAAAAAGTGATGATATTATGACCCTCAAAATAAGATACAAAAAACCAGGTCAGGAAACGAGTAGATTGATTTCTAGCAAAGTAACGACCAAAGATCTTGCAAACAAAACCTGCTCAAATAATTACTTATTAGCTGTATCTGTCGCAGAATTTGGAATGTTATTGAGAGACTCCGAATTTAAAGGAAACGCTTCTTACGACCATGTATTGCTTTGGGCAAAAAGAGCAAAAGGAGAAGATACTTATGGCTACAGAACTGAGTTTATTAGTTTGGTAGAAAAGGCTAAATTACTGGCTAAATTGTAAAAATATAAGTTAAAAAAAATAAGGCTGTTGGTTTGATAACTGATGGCCTTTTTTTTACTAATATTCTTTGTGTTTTGGATTTATGCAAAGTTTTGGGGATTGCTTCGCAGCAGAGCTGCGCGCCATGACCAGCCTCGTATTAAACGATGATGGTCATGGCGAACCTCCTAAGAGGTTAAGCAATCCCCAAAACTAATTAGTTCTATTCAAATCCATCTAAACTATTCCAATATTTTTTTAATTTTACAGAAAAAAACAATGGACTTCAGAACTAAAGTTGAAATTCCCGATTTCGGATTTAAAATAAATCATTCTCAATCCTGCATTTTTACCGGTTCTTGTTTTGCCGAGAATGTAGGCAGTAAGTTGAAAGATGCAAAATTCAAGAGTTTGGTAAATCCAACTGGAATTCATTACAATCCATTATCTGTTGCCGACTCTGTAAAAATGGCTTTAGCCGGAATACAGATAAAACCTGCTGATTTGTTTTTCGAAAACGGAATCTGGAATCATTTTAACTTTCATAGCCGCTTTTCAGGATTAACCGAAAAAGAGGCTTGTTCTAAAATGAATTTAGCAATTCAGGATTTTGCCCATGAACTAAAAACAGCATCACATCTTTTTGTCACTTTTGGAACTTCATTTATTTACGAATTGGCTGAAACCGGAAAAACCGTTACTAATTGCCACAAAATTCCGGCAAATAAATTTAACAGACGATTTGTAAAGACGGAAGAAACAATTGATGTCTGGCAAAATCTGTTAGCACAACTAAAAGCAATTAACCCGCGATTAAATATAATCTTCACAGTCAGTCCAGTTCGACATTTAAAAGACGGAGCAATAAGCAATCAACAAAGCAAGGCAGCACTGTTACTTGCAGTAAAAGAACTTACAGAAAACAATACAAATGTTTTTTATTTTCCTGCTTACGAAATCTTAATGGACGAGCTTCGTAACTACAGGTTTTATGCAGATGACATGTTGCATCCGTCAGAAATGGCAATAAAGTATATTTGGGAAAAATTCTCAGAATCTTTTTTTAGTTCACAAACTACAGAATTGAATAAAAAGATAGAAAAAATTGTAACAGCCTCAAGACACAGGGTTTTTAATCAGGAAACAGAGGAGCATAAAAAATTTTGTGCAACAATGCTAACACAAATAAATGATTTGTGTAAGAATAATCCTGAGCTTGATTTTACAGAGGAAATAGAGGTGTTTAATTTAGGGAAATAAAAGATTTATTAGGATTCAAAAATGTCATTTTGCCTCTGAATAGATTCCTTATGAATCATTTGTAAAATACGCAATAGAAAATCTCGAGAAATGTTATCAGGATTTGCATAATTTAATCGTGATTCCACAATGCCTTTCCATCTTTCCAATTGAAGAATGGTTACATTATGAGATTTTTTAAGATCTCCAATTTCGTCAACCAATTTAAAACGATGTTCTAGCATATCAATAAGCTGATAATCAATAACATCTATTTTTTCGCGGATATCCAAAAGTTTATTCTGATAATCGTTACTATCTACTTTTGCAGTACGAAAACTTAGTTGCGACAACATTTGCTTAAGAGCTTCGGGAGTAATCTGCTGATCTCTATCGCTCAATGCCGCAGCAGGATTATAATGCGATTCAATCATTATTCCGCACATGTTTAGATCGATAGAACGTTGCGCTATTTCTTGCAAAAACTCGACTTTTCCTGCAATATGACTTGGATCACAAATAATTTTTATTCCGGGAAATCTGCGGGCAAGTTCAATTGGTATTTCCCAGCGTGGAATATTTCGTAAATGAGTTTTTTCGTAGGGATAAAATCCGCGATGTATGGCATAAACATTTTTTATTCCAGCAGCCATTAATCTTTCAATGGCTCCAGTCCACAATTCTATGTCAGGATGAATCGGGTTTTTTACAAAAACTGTAATATCCTTTTCATCGCAAGCGTTTACAATTTCTTGAACAGAAAACGGGTTTGCAACAGTACGAGCACCAATCCAAAATGAACGAATATCGTGTTTTAAAATCTTTTCAACATGTGCGGCACATCCAGCTTCGGTTATTACAGGAATTTGCAGTTCCTTTTGTATGCGCTTTAACCAAACTAATCCTTTCGATCCTACACCTTCGAAACTTCCGGGGCGCGTACTAGGTTTCCACACACCAGCTCTAAACCAAGATGGGTTTACCAATTCTTTAAGCAGCTGTGCTGTTTTAAACACTTGCTCTTCCGATTCGGCACTACACGGACCCGATATTATTGTAAAATCGTCACACATAATTTAAGTTCGGCACGAAGATAAGAAGTAAAAAGAGAAAATAATAATTTAGCAATACTAATTTCAGGGCAAACTCACACTTTTCTTTTAACTTCAATTCGACAAGCTCACTTCGACAAGCCAACACATCGCACTGCAACGCGTTGCGATGTACTGAGCCAGTCGAAGTGAGCTCTGCGCCAGCTGGCGCATCGGTTGTCATGATTTTTGCTCCGATAGCTATCGGAGAAATCTACCTTATCTTGTTCCGTCATTGATTTTTTATAGTTTAGATGAGTTTGCTCTGAATATCGTCACCTTTTGCAACATTATTCAAAAAACTTCTTTATATTTGCCCTATAAAACAAAGTTATTTGACATGGCAATTATTCTTTTAGGCTGCTTGGGGAGATAGGTTTTGTTCGACTTCATAGCCCACAGGCGGTACAAAGAATGGCATGGTAAAGCGGGTGCAAAAACAGAAAGTGTGCTGTATTAAGCTGTTGTAGGGATACACAGGCAAAGCAACATGGCTGCTGTTTATGAACAGGCACGATACAAAACGATTACCAATAGTATGTTATTCTTTTCTCTTAAACAGATTATTGACGATGCAATTGACTTTTTTAAATTGATGTAAGATGACTTGAAAAACTTATTGTTTTAACGAAAAATCATATTTAACTCCCCTTTCGGGCAAGTTTTCTTTCTTGCTCGGTAATTTGTTGTGAAAAGCTTCTAAGTTTTTTAGTTCTGTAGCATTTACCGGATCGCTACTCCTTTTCGTTTTGAAGCCAGGGATAAGCAAAGCTAATACTGAACTCAGAGCAGAGCTTCTACAGACACTCAAAAATGTTCCTGTTCAAGAATGGAAAATGGTAGAAGCTGATGAGTCTACAGAAAAATTAGCAAAATTTGAAACGATACAAGAAGATACTATCAACGCACTAGATTTTGCAGTCAGTAATATAGACAAACATTATCCAGATATGAAGGAGCATTTAGATACTATGATCAACAGCTTTCGAGATGAAGAGCATAGAAGTGCAACCATAAAATTACTCAACGAAATGACAGAAAATATAACTGATCCAACACAAAAAACTGGAGCGATTATTTATGCTTTGGAAGGAGTTTTTCGTAAAAACCAATCATTTTCA